>RDXT01000705.1 GCA_004292985.1 Bacteroidota bacterium | reverse complement strand
GACAGCACAGGAAAACCGCTCGTCAGCCTTTGGGCAGGTGATCCGCGCATCCTGCTGACCCTGCGCAGGCAGGACGATGCTCCGCGCTACGTCATTGCAGGCAATGTAAATCCGACCAGCAATGCCAAAGGCGATGTGCCCGACTCCCTGCTGGCCCGCATCCGGCTCGATGGCCAGGTGCTGAGCTTCTGGGTACGCAGGCAGGGCAGCGTCTATCTCTATGACCGCAGCAACGCGGCAAAACCGGTATTTTACCAGCTCGATAGCTGGCATGAAACAGGCCACCCGCTGGCCTGGTCGCAGGATTTCGCCTTTGAAGGCGAGCTGCCCGACAAAAGCAGCCAGACGCTGGTCGCAACCGAGCGCCCGGCTGCTCAGACAGAGGGAGACTTTTCAGCCTTCTGCAGCTACCTCCGCGCAGCAAAACCCACTGCCTCTGCCGAATATTCTTTCACGCCCCGAAGCGAAGGTAGCTACACGGTCAGGGTTCGCGCGCGCACGCAGGGAAAATCCGCAGCAGTGGCCCTCGACATAGACGGGCAGGCCCTCGGCAACCTGAAAATCAGCAGCCGCGAATGGCAGTGGTATGAGCTTAAGGCAGGGAAAAAAGGCAAAAAAACAGCCATTCGCAGCCTAACAAGCGACCTGCATCAATTAAAAATCACCTTCGCCGATACCCAGTTCGACATAGACCGCATCCGCGTGATCAGGCGCTGACCCTCTGTTTACCTTTCGCAAACCCGAAAAATACGATTCTGCTTTCATTCTGAGAAATATTCACTATATTTTCCCCCGATACCCTATTTTACTGACATATGGCACTTACATTCACGGACCATCTCAACAGATTGCTGGCAAACAACAGACCAGACCAGGCGCTTGAAGCCATTTTTCAGGCCATCAGCCTGTTTAAGAAAAAATATCCGGAAAAGGCCGCTGAAGTAGATGAACTGGAGACGCAGCTGATCATGATTTCGGCGCGCATGAAAGACCTTCAGAACAAAGAGCAGACCATTCAGCTCTCCGCCAACGAAGTCGAAGTGGCCCGCGCCAAACTGTTTTCCAGCCTTATCGGCACCATCAAAGGCATCACAGACGTGCCTGTGCTGGGCGATTTTCTGAGCAAGGAAGAATCGGTGCTCCCCGACCCAAATCCTGCTCCGCAAGTGAAGCAGCCCATCATCGAGCCGCCCCAGCCGCAGGTAAGGCCCGCCTTTTCCGCACCCCAGCCTGTAACAAGTGCCGCACCCGGCACACCCTCAAAGAAATTCCCGGTGCTGCCCGTAGCCATCGGCGCAGGCGTCGTTGTGCTGCTGATCATCGCTTATGTTGTTATCAGCAACAACCAGAATAAACCCGCTGCCCCCAAAGCGAATACTGCCACCGCCAGTGTCAGTTCCGAAAACAGCAAAAAAGACAGTACCAACTGGGCCTACGCGCAAAAAACAGGCACCCGCGAAGCCTACGAGCTGTATCTGACCAACGTTGAAAACGGCATACATGCCGCTGAGGCCCAGCAAAAACTCGGTGCACTCTCTTATAAAGAAGACACCAAACTCTGGGAGGAAGCCAAAGCCGCCAACACCCTCCAGGCCTATGAAGAGTACAAGGAAAAAAGCCCGATGAAGCTTTTCTCTGCCGAGGCGGACAACGCGATCAAAGAAGTGCTGGCTAACCAGTCAGGTTCCGCACAACTGAAAAAACTGATTCTGATGAGTTCCAGTGACACGCTCACCGCGAGCGAAAAAATCAGCAAGCTCAAAGAGGGACTCGCCGTTCCCAAACTTTCCGCTGCCGACAAAGCGGAGATTAACAAATACATCGCCCACTACGACAGCCTCACAGTCGGGGCCGCCCGCCTCAATGACCCTGAAAATGACATGGTTACAGCAAGAAGCGTGTCAAACCTCAATCCCTCCGGCGCTGACAGCGAATTTGCCCCCGGCAAGGTGAACGTATGGGCACGCATAGACGCTCCGGGCTCCGAAAGCGTGCAGTTCAGGTGGTTTGATGCCAGCGGCAAACAGATAGATGTGGACATCGCCTCTGTGAGCAACAGCGGCGCCTACCGCACCTACAAAGACAACAGCTTCAACCAGCCGGGCAAATATGAGGTGCGCCTCTACAATGCCAAAAACGCCCTGATTGGCCGTAAAGTCTTTGTAATCAAGTGAGTACGGCGACCCTGAATGCAGCCCCCGCCGGGCGTTTGCTCTCCCTCGACTTCATGCGGGGCTTTATCATGGTGTTGCTGGCGATGGAAAGCACCGGGCTTTTCGAGCATCTGCTGCACGCCAGCGAAAGCACCTTCCTGTATGGCCTGGTGGAGCAGTTTTTTCACCACCCCTGGCATGGCCTGCGCTTCTGGGACCTGATCCAGCCCGGCTTTATGTTTATTGCGGGCACGGCGATGGCCTATTCCCTGCACCGCCAGCAGCAGGAAGGCGTGCCCTGGTCGCAGTCCGGCCTGAAAGTGCTGCGGCGCAGCGGCTGGCTGTTTTTCTGGGGCGTACTCGACTATGCCGTGCGACCCGGAGGGCTTTCCTTCGAGTTGTGGGACGTGCTGACCCAGCTTTCCTTTACCACGCTGCTGGCTTTTCTGGCTTTTCGCTGGAAGGCCTATTGGCAGATCATTTTTTGCATCGGCCTGCTGCTGCTCACCGAGCTGCTCTATCGCTTTACCCATATCCAGGGATTTGACGAGCCCTTCACCGACCAGCGCAATTTCGGCAACTACGTGGACCTGCTCCT
>RDXT01000704.1 GCA_004292985.1 Bacteroidota bacterium | reverse complement strand
AGCCTGGCATGGGGGCTGAATGGCAAAGTAAACTACGTCCTCGAAGGCAGTATTTTTATTGCCGGAGCGGCGATCCAGTGGCTGCGCGACGGGCTGAAAATCCTCGAAGAGTCCAAAGACTCCGAATATTATGCGATGAAAGTGCCGGACAATGGCGGTGTGTATGTGGTGCCAGCCTTTGCCGGACTGGGCGCTCCCTACTGGGACATGTACGCGCGCGGAGCCATGTTTGGCATTACCCGTGGCACGACCAAGGCCCATATCATCCGCGCTACGCTGGAGTCGCTGGCCTACCAGACCCGCGACGTGCTGGACCTCATGCGCCAGGATGCAGGCAGACCCCTGGCAACCCTGCGGGTGGATGGCGGCGCTTCAGCCAATAACCTGCTGATGCAGTTTCAGTCCGACATCCTGAACACGCCCGTGGAGCGCCCGGAGATCATCGAAACCACTGCCCTCGGCGCAGCCTATCTGGCAGGTCTGGCGACCGGCTTCTGGCGGATCGAAGACATCACGCAGCACTGGCGGCGGCAGGCCCTGTTTACCCCGGCGATGGATGAAGAAAAACGCGGCAAACTCTATGGCAAATGGAAAAAAGCCGTGGAGCGCAGCAGAGAATGGGAAGATTGATTACCCACAAGAATCTACAGACGTTCTGCCTCTGAAGTAAATCGCCTCACAACGGTTTCTGAAGCCGCGTAGCGGCGGAACGTCTGTAGAAAAATGCGGCAATATCGTGTTAAAAGCTCCATGGGAGCGCGACGTCTATAGCGGGTATAATTGTTTCGCCCCTACAGGGCTTTGAGAATCACCATGTTTTGTATTCTACAGACGTTACCGCCGCTACGCGGCTTGGAGGCTTTTGTAGCTCCGTAGGAGCGGAACGTCTGTAGAAACTTGCGTCAACAGCGTATTAAAAGCTCCATAGGAGCGGAACCTGCTAACAGGGCTTTGGCAATCTTCGTATTTCGTATTCAGACTGGTGCAGCAGTGTAAAACCCACCCTCGGCCCAAATCTTATCTCGACGCACGGGTCTCCGAATTCCTGAGGTGTCCATAACGTCCACGCTTAGGTCCCAGCAGGTGCAGCACGATCCGGATCAGGTCGAGGATGTATCCGATGCCAAAAAAACCGCCCGTAAACAGGAAAATTAATCCCCAGACAGGATAGCCCAGGTAAAAGCGGTGGATACCCAGCACACCGAGAAAAATACACAGAAAAAGGGCTACGAGCCAATTGCGGTCATTCCCTTCATGGAGAGGGGTTTGTCCGGCGACATCGGCGGAAGATTCCGTCAGCACAGGGTAGGGTTGGGCTGGCGCAGCAGCAGCATGGAGTTGCGTACCCGAAAGGGTCATCAGAAGGGTCAGGCTCAGTAATAGCAGAAAGCGCATATAGAGAAGTTTAGGTATAAAACAGACAGGATTTCCTTCGCCAAAGTTGCATCAAACATAAAAAAAATACCTGCCCCTTGTGTATCTTATGCGTTATAACCACATAAAACGCCCCGTACAATGAAAACCCCTCTGCTGCTGATCCCGCTCGTCGGTCTCTGCCTTGTTATGGCATGCACTGCCCATAGCACCAGTTCCCTGACGCAAAGCTCTGCCTACTCCCAGAATGGCGGCGAGCCGATCCAGAAATCCCTGTTCAACGACCCCGACCGCAGCATCAGCGAAGAGGACATCCAGCGCCTGCTTTCCGGTGACATCCAACTGCCCGAAAACGCCCGCCTGGCGATCTACAACGTGTCGGCGCAGTCGCGCAGCCGCTCCTACGGCGGCACCTATTATGCCTGGAACGACGAAGAATACCTCAAAACGCAGCAGGGCTATGTGGACAGCCTTACATCGAGCCTCGCACGCTCGGAGCGGATCCGCAAAATCACCCTCATGCCCACCCTCATGTCGGGCGAAGGGGCCTCAATCACCCAGCTCCGCGAAGCAACGGTGCGCCTTCAGTCCGACCTCCTGCTGATTTACAGCGTAAAAAGCGACATTTACTACCGCTACAAGGTCTTCAGCGCAGACGAAGCCAAGGCATTTGCCACCTGCGAGGCCCTGCTGCTCGATATTCGCACAGGCCTGGTACCCTACTCGACCATCTTTACCCGCGAGCAACTGGCCCGCAAAAAAACATCGGGCAGCACCATCGAAGAGGTGCGGAAAGAGGCTGAAAGACAGGCGGTTACGATGGCCCTTCAGGCGCTGGGAGAGGGTGTGAGGGAGTTCCTGAAGGAGCCCTAAGAGTAGATTTCTGCCCGGCAGCCGGAGACTGGCTGCTCCTCCCGGAAACAAAAACAGGAAGTACCTTGCGGATACTTCCTGTTTTGTCGGGGTGGCAGGATTCGAACCTGCGATTTCCTGCTCCCAAAGCAGGCGCGATAACCGGGCTTCGCTACACCCCGAACGATTCTTTACTGACACAAAAAGTTAGCAGAGCTAACTTTCCGGCGGTGAGGGAGGGATTCGAACCCTCGGTACCCTTGCGGGTACGGCAGTTTAGCAAACTGCTGGTTTCAGCCGCTCACCCACCTCACCGGGCTTCGACTGTGGGGCAAAAGTACGAATCGAATTTAAATTTCCCACTACTCTCGTGAAAAAAAATCTCGCGAGGTTTTGACTTTACGTGAAGTAGCGATTTTTGTTGCATATTTCCTGAAAATCAGGATACATGCGCACCTACCTGCTCAGGCGTCTGCTGGTATTTGTCCCCACACTCTTCGCTCTCACGCTGATCTTGTTCTGGATCAG
>RDXT01000864.1 GCA_004292985.1 Bacteroidota bacterium | reverse complement strand
GGGTAAACAGCTCGTAGCGGGTAAATTGCTGTGCATTTTCTCCAAACACTACCCTGACCTGCCTGCCCCGGAAGGGGTTGGGATAGACTACCAGCGACTCGCCATAGGCTTCCAGATCGGGCGACTGTGCCAGTAGCCAGTCTCCTTCGCGCACCCAGTCCTTGTCTTCGATTTTGAGTACGGAGAGCGAATTGCAGTGGGTAATGAGGGGATTTACCCCTGTGGCTGCATCGTAGCGGTAGTTTGTACCGCTGAGTACGATATAGCCATCGCGTACATCGAAATAGTTATAATACTCAAAATCAAATACATTGGCCCGCTGGTTAAGCTTTTTGTAGCCAACAAGATACCCGTCTTCGGTATATTTAAGCAGAACGAGGCGCCTCTCCACCGTGCCGAGGTAATAGACATGGCCCTGGTACACCTTCATGTCCGTAGGATAAAAAGTCTCTCCGGCCAGGATCGTAGTAGATGCAGCCCTTATTTCACGCAGTTCGGGGTCATAGGCAAAGGTAAAGCCCGCATCGCTGCTGCATTCTCTGGCCTGCGGAGAATCAAAGGCAAATTTACCCAGGTCCATTCTTCCCCGATAGTACCCTGCGCCAATAAATCTGCCCGATTCGCTGAAATCGCCTGCGGTAATGCTGCCTATGTCATCGCTGCTTATTTCATAGGCATCGAGCAGGTTGCCGGAGCGATCGAGGGTTTGCAGGTAATACTTCCATTCGCGGAATTCGCAACTGCTCCACGTATTGTAATACCCCTGGCTCTGGACGGCCATGAGGGTTTGATTGCCCGGATTGTACTGAAATACATGCGTGCGTCCATAGACGTCCGTCCAGGGAGTCTGGATATTTTTGGCCCAGAGCAGGGTGCCGTCCGGTGCCAGACAGGCGATGGCATTTACGGGACTGCCCTGGCTTGTGAGGGTGAGATGCCCTATTTGTATCCGGAAATCCCTGTAGTTAAACGCGATATAAATCCGGCCCTCTTCATCTGTAGTAATCCCCTCCACGTCAACCGTATTGGAATAATAGGTTTCTGCCAGGCCTTTGCTCCACAAGACTGCGCCAGTCTGCCCGTCGAGTTTAGCCACATAGTACCCAGCCCGTTGGGTAAGGAGGCTGTCGTTGTCAAAGCGGGCTTTACTGAAGTAAGACCCCCAGACTACTATATCCTGGTGGTGATCCAGTGCAAAACGCGCAGGGTAATCTGTAAACCCTGCATTACCTACTGCGTTTATCCATTTCAGGTTTCCATAAGGATCAAATTTTACGAATACCTCTGCGGCACGCGATTGGAAAATCTGGCTGTCTCCGCTTGCATACGCGAGGCCCCATGCTGCATAATTTCTGTCCGTAAGTCCAGCAAATATGTTCCCGTCGCTGCCGATCCGGACCCCTGAAGGATACTGGTAAGAGAAGCCACTGCTGCTGCTGATTATATACCAGTAGTCCGGAGAAACAGCCACTTGCCGGAACCAGCTCAGCGAAGGTTCGGGCGGAAGTTCCGGTTGCACCTCACGGACAGCACCCGGAGAAAATGTCCTGAGATACCCCCCTTTGACCCCGTACTCCACCCAGTAGATATTCTCACCTGCCGAAAACAGGTTTGAAATCTGCTCCGGGTTTTCTACCTTAAACAAAGAGGTATAAGAGGTATCATCCACCTTATACATATAGAAATACGGATCGTTGCCATTGGTCAGCAGGGTGTATATCTCACCTGTTTCCGAAACACAGGTATAGTCATAGAGGCAGTCATATTCATAAGAATTGCAACGAACTGAGTTTTGAGAGCCTCTGACAAAATCGCGTAACAGGGCAATGCTGTCTTCTGCTGTAATTTTACCCAGTTCCATACCCGTTTCTACCGAACCGATCAGCAGCATATCCTGGCCGAGCTCCCACAAAACCGAAGCTGTGGCAGAGGCCAGCGAGCGGACAAAAGGAATCGTATCGAGGGCTGATGGATTGCTCATATCCCCATAGACAAATTGCCAACTAGCCCAGATCGCCTGCTTAATTCTGAAGCGCTGACCCTCAAAACGGATCTTATCTGCGGATACTCCCGGCAAAAAAAGCTCGGGTTCCGGCATCAGGAGGTTGGATCTCCACAAAGAGGCTCCCTGTGAATCAGGGATATTTATATACAGATATGTACCATCTTCCCCGGCTATATAGTTATTCCTGACAACAGAGGTACACAGCACAGCAGCCGTATCGCCATAGGAATAACGGTACCAGTCATTTACCTCCCGGCCCCAAAGAGAAATAATTAATTGATTACCAAGCGTATGGAGATCATCAATGGGTCGTGATGTGCGAAAGATAGCTCGTGTTCCCGCTGTGCTTCCATCACTTTCCCATACCGTATTTTCTCTCTGTTCATTGGAAGACACGACATAATATCTCTCTGCACAAATTTTTGCATTACTTGAGTATTGTGAAACATTGCCAACGACTGGGCTACGGGTGGTTTCACCCTCTTTATGCGTAAAACAGATCCAGGTCCTCCCGGAACGATCGCTTGCTATATAAAAAGCCCCCTCCTGATTAAAAAGCGGGCTATGAATAGCATAAGCAGTATCGGCAAGCAGACTAAGTGAGTTGTCACGGGTATCGAGTTGCCAGATGCTTCCCGAAGAGCCGGATACCCCCCAAAAGATCATCACTTTATCCCCGAACGCTTTTTGTCCATAAATCCCTCCTGTGTATTGGCCAAAAGTAGCCACGGTCTCCGGCTGGGCATACGAAGACAGGCTGAAAAACAGGAGAATCGCAGAAAAGAAAGCGGCGCTGCGAAAAGAGCGCACAATGAAGTATAGCTGTGAGTGCATAGGTTGGACATTAAGGCTTACAGGATCAAGTTATGACAAAAACCCTATACCCACTGCACGTTTAATAAGTCAACCTACACGCTTGATACTTCCGGCCCTTTTCCTGCAAAAAAATCACTCCCCTTCCAACTGCCGCTGATCATCTTCATCCAGATCGAGGGCCTGGGCGGTTTTGTCTGCTGTGGGGTGATCGTTGAGAAAATACAGCAAAATCGCCCCGCCCAGCATCAGAAAGCGGGTATTTCCGGTAAGTAGAAATCCTATCCCCATCATCAGGGCGGGAGCGTCGAGGAGTGCCCACTGCATGAGTTTTACGCTGCGGAAGCGTGTCAGGCGATCCATCAGGGGAATATCTGCCGGAATCTGCGCGGTTAATGTCCTTCCGAGATAATATGACACCAGCAGGCAAATGGCCGCTATGGCCAGAAACACCGGCCACAATACAGCCATCGTCTCCTCACCGGGGATAAATGCCCCGCCCCGGCTGTTGATAAACCAGGCAGCGCCATAAAACAGGGCCACACCCAGAATCAGCGCCTTGTGGAGGATGTTCTGTGTCGGCAGCCAATGTGAAGGGTCGGCAGATCCAGGCTGGAAATTTTGCATGTATATAAGGTGTTACGCGGGGAGACAGGTACAAATATACAACCTTCCTTATCTGATGTGTTACTATCATTTATGAATCCTACTCTCTATCTTAGCGGAATGAATCCAATGCCGATGACGATGGTCCGTTTTGTTGCACACTTCGTATGGATTCTTGTGCTTGCCGGGCTTGTCGCTGCCTGCGGTCCCGCCGAAAAAGGGGAATCCAACTTCCTGCTGCCAGACGAAGGCGACAGCCTGCGCGTGCAGTCATTCGGCGTAGAGTTTTTCTTTTCAGACTCCGCGCGGGTAAGCGCCCGTATGCTGGCAGGCCGCATTGTGGAGCGGGAAGTGGGAGAAGAAGGCAAAACGCCCCCTTCGGCCACCTACCAGATCGACCGCGGACTGACCATTTATTTTCTCAACAACATGGGACTCGCACACAGCACCCTGCGGGCCGACAGCGCACAGGTAAACCGCGAAAATGGCATGGCAGAGCTTCACGGCAATGTGGTCCTCTCCAATGACCGGGGCGAACGGATGCTCACCAGCCGCCTCAACTGGGACCGCAAAAAAGACTCCCTCTCGACCACCGCGCCAGTGCGTGTCGAAATGCGCGACCGCATCATCAATGGCCGCAATGGGTTCCGCTCCAACACCTCTTTTACCGCCTACACCTTCTACGGCATCACCGGAGAGATGGAAGCAGATGACGTTTTGCCCTGATGGAAATCACCCTTGCGCTCTCCACCCTGGCTTTTTCCTTCCTGTTTTCGGGAATGGAAGCGGCCTTTCTCTCGGCAAGCCTCCTGAAAATCGAGCTGCGCCTACACCAGAATGACCGCGCGGCACAGTTGCTTTCACACTTCAAACAAAACCGGTCCTCTGTCCTGATCACGCTGCTGATCGGCAACAGCCTGGCCTTAGTCGTATTTGTCCTTACCTTCAGCCAGTTGCTGCAACCCTGGCTCAGCCGGATGCAGGACCCCGCTACCCACGGGCTGGCTTTTTTCCTGGCCCTGAGCGCCATCGCTACCCTGGTGGTGCTGGTGGTGGCAGAGTACATCCCCAAAGCCTTTTTCCGGAGCAATGCCGACCGCCTGGTATTCCCTTCGGCCTACGTGCTGAGCTTTTTTTACTATCTGCTCTATATCCCGGTCTGGGGGGCAAATAAAGTTTCGCGCTTTTTCCTCAGGGTCTTTTTCCGGGTAAATACCGCCGACCGCGTGATCACCCTCGACAAAAGAGACCTCGACGACTATATCCAGGAGCTAACCAGCAAAGGTAATATGGCCCCGGAGCTTGACAGCGAAATGCTGAACAATGCCCTGGCGCTCAAGGATACCCGCGCCCGCGAGTGTATGATCCCCCGCACAGAAGTGGTCGCCGTGTCGCTCGATACCGGGATGGAGGAACTGATGGATGAATTTATCGAAACGCAGCTCTCCAAACTGATGGTCTATCAGGGCAGCCTCGACCATATACAGGGCTATGTGCACTCAAACAGTATGTTTCACCGCCCCGGCTCGATCTCCGAGGTGCTGCAACCCGTACTTGTGATCCCCGAAAGTATGCCTGCCGACAAGCTGCTGGAGGAATTTATCTCCAACAAGCGGACCGTGGCCATTGTGGTGGATGAATTTGGCGGAACGGCGGGTATCGTTACCATCGAAGACCTTGTAGAAGAACTTTTTGGCGAAATCGAGGACGAGCACGACGAAACAGAAACCGGACCTGTCGAAGAAGACCTGCTCGAAATCCGCAACGAAGACGGCAGCTATATCCTGGGCGCGCGCTTAGAGATCGCCTATCTCAACGAAGAATATACCCTCGGTTTGCCTGAAAGCGAATTTTATACCACCCTCGGCGGATGGATTATGTACGAATCCGGCAGCATTCCGGCCCGCGACCAGACGCTGAAGATCGGCCATTACGACATCCGGATTGTGCATGCGCTCCATCACAGGCTCATTTCTCTTTCGCTTAAACCCCGTCTTTCTGCATGAAGCCCGATTCGCGCTTTGAATTTAACTGAGAAAGCACGTAATTTGCGCACCCGTGTTTAAAGCAAACCCTTAATCAAAAGCGGCTTATGTCAGTGTTAGGCTGGATTCGGAACAATATAGGTCTGATCGTAATAATCATTTTTCTGGCACTTGTGTCATTTATCCTTCAGGACGTACTGAAAGGAATTGACAGCATCTTTGGCGGAGCACCCTCCGCAGGTGTCGTAGCCGGAAAAACCATCACCACCGTCGAGTACAATGAGCGCAGCAACAATGCCCTCAGCCAGAGCGACAGTGGCGATGAACTGCAAAATGCCCGTATCAAAGACCAGGTATGGGAGCAGTTGGTTTCTGAGGTAGTACTCGACCAGGAGTTTGAAAACGTAGGTCTGGGCATCTCCGGTGACGAGATTTACGATATGTTTGCCGGTAAAGAGATTTCTCCGCTGCTGCGCAACTATTTCTTCCGCCCCGAAGAGCCCTATGACCAGAATCGTATGAAGATTCTGCTGCAGCAACTCACCGAAAGCGAAAGCCCTGAGCAGGTCGAGCAACTGCGCCTCCTCGAAGAATACGCCGCCCGTGCCCGCGCTGAGCAACGCTATCAGAACATGATCGCCGCTGCCTTCACAGCCTCCAAGGCCCTGGCCAAGCAGAAATATGTGGAGCAAAACCGCAAGGTAAACCTCACCTATGTCGGCGTAAACTATGCCCAGATCCCTGATTCGCTGGTGAAAGTGAGCGACAGCGAACTCAAGTCCTACCTCAGCCGCTACAAAAAGCGCTATGAGCAAAAAGACGAAGAGACCTTTATCCGCTATGCGCGCTTTGACCTGCGCCCCAGCAAAGCTGACTCCATCAAGGCCCTGAATGAAGTAGCCCGTCTGAAAACTGCCTTTGGCGAAGCAACCGACGACTCTTCCTTTACCCAAAACAAGTCCCGCAAGATCTACAGCCAGGCCTACGTAGCGCCTAATGCCCTCGCCGAAAGCATCCGCGACAGCGTGGTACGTGCCAGCGCAAAACAAGTGCTTGGCCCGATCTTCGAAGGCGGTTTTTACAAACTGATCAAAGTGGTAGGCACCAAAGCCGCAGAAAAACCTGCCGCCAAAGTTGCCCATATCCTGATTCCTTACGGTGCTGACTCCGCCGCAGCCCAGACCAAGGCAGCTTCGCTTGCCGCTCAGGCCCGCGGAGGTGCAAACTTCGCACAGCTCGCCACCGACAACTCCGACGACTATGTGTCCAAAGCCAAAGGCGGTGACCTCGGCTGGTACAACCCCGGCTTCTTCGGAGATGAGTTCGACAAGGCCGTAAACGCAGCCGGTACAGGCAGCATCGTTGGCCCGATCAAAGGCCGCGGCGGATACCACGTCGTGAAAGTGCTCGACAAAAGCTCGCTCCTCTATGATGTGGCCGAAGTCGAAACAGAAGTCAGCTACTCCTCCACTACCCGCGACAGCGTGTATGGACAGGCTAACCTCTTCGCTTCCAAGCTGATGCAGTCCAAAGACATCAACAAAGCTGCCTCCGAAGCCGGAATAGCTGCCTTCGAAAGCAACGCCATCATCAACACAACGATTGATGTGCTGGGCCTCAATGGCGGACGCGAAATTGCCGTATGGGCTGCCAACTCAGACATGAATGCCATCTCCAAAGTGATCCGCATCAAGGACACCTACGTTGTAGCACAGGTAACCAAGCGCAATCCTGCCGGTATCCGTCCGCTCGATGACCTCCGCGAAGAGATCGAGCTGAAGGTCCGCAATGAGAAAAAAGCGAAGATGATTCTGGAAAAACTGGACGCTGTCGCCGGATCAGACCTCAATGCCGTAAAAGAAGCCTATGGCGCTGGTGCATTTACGAACAGCGCTACCAATATCACCTTCGAAACCAGCACCATCCCCGGCATCGGCGCTGACCGCCTGATCGTGGGTAAAGTTGCCGGTATGGCCCAGGGCGAAACCAGCAAGCCGATCGAAGGACAGAATGGTGTGTATATCATCCAGGTAACCGCCGTTACCGAAGCGCCCGAAGCAGATGAGACCACCCTTGCCAGCCTGAAACAGTCCCAGATGATGCAGGGCAAGTCTGCCATCCAGGGTAAAATCATGGCTGCACTGACCGAACTCGCCGACGTAAAAGACAAGCGCGCAGAAACAGAAGCCCGCGGTCTGGGATACTGATCCCGCACATATCTCCCACATACAGAGGGTGTTGTAGCTCAGAGCTTCAACACCCTCATTTCTACCCGGCGGTTTTTGGCGCGGTTGCTTTCGGTGTCATTGGCGGCGAGGGGCCGCTCTTCGCCATATCCCCGCGTGAAAATGCGGCCATCGTCTATGCCTTTGCG
Source organism: Bacteroidota bacterium (assembly GCA_004292985.1). GTDB lineage: Bacteria > Bacteroidota > Bacteroidia > J057 > J057 > RDXT01. Next base: position 2,134 of record RDXT01000864.1, on the reverse strand, counting down.
CACCAGATAGGCTTTGCAGCTTTGTACCCGGCGCAGCGAAAGGGCCTTGTTCGAAGCGTCGTCGCCATCGCTGGAGGTATGGCCCGAAAGTTCGATTTCCGCAGCGGTATTTTCCGTAAGGAAGGTATAGATTTTGTCCAGCTCGGCGCGGGCATCGGGGCGGATATCGGCGCTGGCGAGGTCAAACTGGATATTGTAAATGGATACCGATTCGCCTTCGCGCAGGGTTTTGCCGGCATAGGTAGCCTCTTTGCTGGCCTGGCTGAGGTAAATGTACACATCCTCGGCGCCGCTGGCCCAGACATCGGCGATCGTGCCGCCACTGTTGTAGCCTTTGGCATAGGCCGTGATCGGATGCAGACCTGCGGGTAACTCGCTGAAGGTGAAGCGCCCCTGCGCATCGGTTGTTACCTGGCCATAGTTGCGAAGCTCTACCGTAGCATTGGCGATGGGCGTCTCCGTAAATTCGATCATGACCAGCCCCGTTGCGATGCCTTTGCAGTAGTAGCCTTTGTGATTGATGAGCAATTTGGCGAAGTCTATGGCAAATCCATCTCCCGAACCCGTAGAAGGATCATCTATCCGGATCGTAAGTTTGTCGGAAGCGAAGAGGTCGAAAAAGTCGGCAGAAAGCGGAAAGGAAAGCACCTTACCGATAGGTCCGGTCTGGTTGATGGAATTGAGCAGTTTTTCACCCTCGGCAAAACGACGGCCATTGAGCGTCATTTGAAACTTTGTACAGAGCACAGGCGCCTGAAAGTCGTCGAGAAACAACTGAAGCAGCGCCGAGCGGATCGTTATACCCTTCGCTTCGGCCAGCGAAAGCTCGATCTGCTGCACACGGGTCTGGTCCGAAAAACTGCCCGAATAGCCATCCGCCCCGCAGGGAGCATCATTGCCGGTGTAGCTCGAAGGCAGCATAATACGGTCTGTGCCGGGGGCATTGCCTTCTACAGGTTCCCAGGGGAAATAGTGCGCCTCCGTGCTGCGCTCACAGAAGGGATCAAAGCCTTCCGGAAAGCCGAAACCGAGGTTGTCAATGTCGCCGCTGCGGATCATCAGCTCCGCTTCGGGGGTGTTGCGGAGGCTCAGGGACTGGAGAGACCAGTCGCCGTCGTTGGGTGTGCTGGGCACCTGGGCAAAGACCCATTGCAGGAAAAGCGGGAGGAGAAGGAGAATTTTTTTCATAATGGGTGTAAATTGGAAGGTATCGCGTAAGAAACGTGGTGCAGAATAAATATATTTCAGGATCGTTTTCAATCAAACAGATGTCCCGGATTCAGCCACATATCGTAGAAAAAATTTACAATGCCCTCGATATCGTCGAGGTAGTTTCTGATTACGTCTCTCTCAAAAAGCGTGGCGCGAACTACTGGGGCCTGTCCCCTTTTGTGAATGAAAAAACGCCCTCATTTGCTGTCAACCCGGTCAAAGGCATTTACAAAGACTTCAGTTCGGGTAAAGGAGGCAACGGGGTTAATTTTCTGATGGAGGTCGAAGGCTACAGCTATGCCGAAGCCCTGCGCCACATCGCCCGGAAGTACAGCATCGAAATCGAAGAAGTAGAGGAGTCGCAGGAACAGAAGCAGCAGCGGGATAAACGCGAGAGCCTGCTGATTGTCAATGAGTTTGCCGCCCGCTTTTTTCAGCAGCAGCTGCTGGAAAATGAAAAAGGCCGTGAAATCGGTCTCTCCTACTTCAAAGAGCGCGGCCTGCTCGACAGCAGCATCGAAGAATTTATGCTCGGCTACTCGCCCGACGAATGGGAGGCCCTGGTGCATGCCGCCGCAGAGCAAAAGTATAACGACGAGTACCTGCTCGAACTGGGTCTGGCTTCGCGCTCCGAAAAAACAGGCCGCCTGGTGGACCGCTTCCGCGACCGGGTGATGTTTCCCATCCACAATGCCCTCGGCAAAATTGTGGGTTTCGGCGGGCGGATTCTGGGCAACCGCAAGGACACGGGCAAATACATCAACTCGCCCGAGTCGGAGCTGTACCACAAAAGTGAGGTGCTCTATGGCCTGTTTCAGGCCCGGAAAGCCATCCGCGACAAGGATCTCTGTATCCTCACCGAGGGCTACCTCGATGTGATCCTGCTGCACCAGAATGACATCAAAAATGCCGTGGCCTCCAG
>RDXT01000703.1 GCA_004292985.1 Bacteroidota bacterium | reverse complement strand
ATAATCCGGGTCTTCATGAAAAAAAGCCTTCTGCGATTGGGATTGGAGAATCGTATCTATTCCCGTAAGTTTGCAAACACCGGCAAATCCGGTACCTACCCGCCAAACTGCGCTACATGACTTTTTTGAATCCGGCGCTCCTCTGGGGACTTCTGGCGCTTGCTGTGCCTGTGATCGTACATTTTTTCAACCTCAGGCGCCCCCGCACCTTGCTTTTCAGCAACGTGGCCTTTGTAAAAGAGGTGAAAAAGACGGTCGTTCGCCGGGTGCGCTTCCGCCAGTGGTTGCTGCTGGCAGCGCGTCTGCTGGCACTCACAGCCCTTGTGCTGGGCTTTGCAGGCCCTGTGCTGCTGCGTGAAGGCCAGCAGGCCGAAAGCGGCAGCCGCTCGGTCGCGATTGTCATTGACAATTCCTACAGCATGCAGGCCGGAAATGAAAAAGGCGCTTATTTCCAGCAGGCCAGTTCTATTGCACGTAATCTGATCCGGGCCTATGACAAGCAGGATGAGTTTCTGGTCACCGACCTCGCCAGCCCGCTGCTCAATGCCAGTTTTTCCGGGCAGGAGGAAGCTTTGGAGGCATTAAAAGACCTTAAAATCGAACAAAATACCCGCAACCACAGTGATATTGTCTCTTTTGCAGGGGATATCTTCGCAAAAGCGGCCCGGCAGGGGCGCGACCTCTATCTGATCAGCGATTTTCAGCAATCCACCCTCCTCAAAGACAGCACATTTGCCCGAAGCGATAGCCAGATAGCCCGTATCCGCTATATCCCCCTGGCTACACGCCCTCAAAACAACGTGTATATCTCCCGTCTGGAAGTCGTATCGAGGATTATTGAAAAAGATAAACCCGTCAACTTTACGCTTGATGTGGTTAATGATGGCAACAACAACATCAACGACCTGAGTGTGCGCATTTCTCTCCAGGGAAAAGTAGCCGCCATCAGCACGATAAATATCGAGGCAGGCGCTACCCGCAAGATTGAAATAACCTGTACGCCCGATGCTTCCGGCTGGCTGAATGGCTACGCGGAGATAGACGACACCCCGGTGGATTTTGACAACCGCCGTTACTTCAGCCTGCTCGTTCCGGAAAAAGAAAAGGTGCTGGTGGCTGAGTTTCAGACCTCAAGGCCCGTTCATCTGCTGTATGAGGCGCTTTTTACCCAGTTTGAATCTACCCTGATCCCCGGCAAAAACATCGCAGCCCAGAACCTCGGCGATTACCGCTCGCTGGTCTTGCTGGGCGTTTCAGACATAAGTACAGGCCTGGCCTCCCGCCTCAAAGACTTCCTCGACAAAGGTGGAAGCGTGCTGATTTTTCCGGGCGAAGGGATGAATCAGGTGTCGGTAAATGCATTTCTGGCCCAATGTGGCGCGGGCACGTATGGAAAACTCATCCAAAACACCGAAGGCCTGGCCGCTGGTGTCGCCGAAATGGACCACCCGGTATTTGAAGGAATATTTGCTCCCAAAGCAGGCGGGAAAGGCATAGACGCTCCGCTGCTCTATAAATATTACGCATTTGAGCAGGGCGCACAAAATGTGCAGAATGTAATTCTGAAGGCTGAAAATCAGACTCCTGCGCTGATCGAAACCCGGACCGGGAGCGGCCTGCTGTACCTGTTTACAACTTTCCCTGAAGACAGCTGGACCGACTTGCATGTCAAAACCCTGTTTTCGCCCCTGATGCTCCGCCTTACCCAGGTCATGAACCAGGCGCAGGAGGTGAGTTCGGCGCAGGAAATCGGCAATTTCCAGCCTCTGAGCCTGCCCGCTGCCAGCCAGTCGCTGATCCAGCTGCAGGACGAATCAGGTGCCACCTTTACCCCGGAGCAATATGTGCGCGGCGGCTCCACTACCCTGCTCTTCGAGCAGATGAGTCTCCACGAAGGCAACTACAACATTCGCCAGGCGACAGGCGAAGCGCTCCGGAATATCTCCTTTAACATCGGCGACGAAGAGTCGCGCCTGGCCTACCTCAGCGGAGGCGAGCTTCAGGACAAGCTCAACCGCCGGGGTTTTGGCTCGGTGGAGGTGATGAATCCCGATGGGGAAGTGATCGCACGCCAGATACAGGTAGAGCGCAACGGCAAGCCCGTCTGGGTCTGGTTTATCATTGCCTGTCTGGTATTTCTTGCCCTCGAAGTGCTTATTTTGCAGTGGAAAAACAAACCTGTATAACGAAGATATCCCCATGAGCAATGGTTCAGACCTACTCCTCAGAAATGCCCTGGCGGTAGATCCCCGCAGCCCTTTTGATGGTAGCCGTGTGGATATTCTGATAAAAGGTGAGCGTATTTCAAAGATAGGCCCTGCGGGAACCCTCCTGCCTGAGAGCGAAACCTGTGTCTATGAGGCGGACAACCTTCATGTGTCTCCGGGCTGGACCGATATGCTGGCCTGCCTCAATCAGCCCGGCCATGAGTATAAAGAAACCCTCTCCCAGCTCTCTCAGGCAGCCGTGAAAGGCGGATTTGCACAGGTGCTTTGCCACCCGCATACGCAGCCTGTGGCAGACAACAGCCAGATGATCCGCTCATTAAGCCTTCAGGCTTCGGGTCTCCCGGCGCAACTGCTGTTCTGCGGCACCGTCTCTGCGGGCGGCGAAGGTAAAAACCTCGCCGAACTCGTGGACATGAGCGAAGCGGGCGCAACTGCTTTCAGCGACCACATAGATGCTTTAGATAAACTGGTACGGATTCAAAGGCAAGGGAAACTTACTTAGTTAATTGTTACTGATTACTGAACTATTA
>RDXT01000702.1 GCA_004292985.1 Bacteroidota bacterium | reverse complement strand
CGCATGCGGTCGAGGTGATCGTCGAGCGAAAAAATCCGACCGTCATATACCCGAAGGCCCTCCCAGACAGCATCGCCCCCCTGCACGGAGCTGTCGAACACAGAAACGCGGGCTTCGGCTCTCGGCACAATGTGCCCGCCCACGTACACAAGGATATTCTGGTTAAGTGGATTGAAGGTCTGCATGAATCAATGTAAATCTATGAGGATAGGCCTTCGAAGATATGTATATTTGCCTGTACCTACTATATTGATACCTACGATCATGTACAAATTTGTCGCTTACTTAGGCATGGCCATGAGCCTTTTTTTCATTTTTGCAGGCGTATATATCGCCGTAGTGCAGTTTTTGCCTGCTCCTCCGCCGATCTTTAGCTTCAAATGGTCCTATTTTGAGGCCCACCCCTCCCATTTTAATTATCTGATCGCCGCTTTGCTGGTCGCATACGGAGCTTTCCGCTTTTATCGTTCTTTTAAGACCATACGAGCAAATGAAGAGTAACGCATGAAAAAGATATGGATCGCTCTGCTGGCCTGCATGGCTGCCACGTCCAGCCTCTATGCCCAGAAAGTCGTGGCGCGACTCGACCTTACCCGCCGCGACCCCAAACCGGAGTTTTATGAATACTCTCCGGTGGATAATGGCCTCATCACCCTGGGGCCGGCAAGCCTCATATCCAGCCGCTTTACACAGCTCACCAAATACAATGAAAGCCTCAAAGAAGAATGGTCGGTGCAGGTCTTTGAGCAAAACGGGCGCAAAACGGTGGACCTCGTCAGCATCGTCGGACCTAATATTCTGGTTTTTGTCTCCGAACTTTTCCCCAAGGAAAATGTGATCAAAACCTACTATTACTCCTACGACCTCAAGGGAAATCTACAGGCGGGCGAAGAGGTGCTTTCGGTCTATCCCAATGAAAAAGAGCAGAAGGTACCCCTTCAGTACGTGCTTTCACCCAACAAACGCAAGCTCCTCTGCTACAAGAACTTGCAGAACCGCCGGGAGTCCGAAATGCTCTTCTATTACTTGTTTGATGAATCGGGCGCCTATGTGCAAAGCGGAGAAATCGAAATGAAATATCCCGACAACCGCTTTCGCATCCGCAGCCTGAGGGTCAGCAACCAGGGCAATGTGTTTGTGCTGGGCAAATACTACAAAGTGCCCATCATCCGTGAATCGGACGATTTTCAGTATCTCGTGTACCACTACGACCTCGCATCGGGGCAGGGCCGCGAACTCGGCATCGAGCTTGGCGACCGATTCATCAGCGACCTGGCCTTCCGCCTCGACAAAGATGAAAATATCTATGTCGCAGGCTTCTACTCCAACCGGGGCACGGACCAGATCGGCGGGATTCTTCTCCAGAAAATCGCGGTCGGCGGCGCGCTTCTCCAGCAATCGGCTGAGCCTTTTTCCGCCGAATTTCTCAGCTATTATCTCTCCCGCACCCAGATAGACCGCGGCCGCGAGCTGCGCAATTTTTACCTCGACCCTCAGGACGGCATTGTGCTCCGGTCGGACGGCGGCCTGCTGCTCATCGCGGAGAAGTTTTACCTGACCTACCAGTCCTACCGCGATATGTATGGCTACCTGGTCGAGCGGCCCATTTACCATTACGACGACATCATTCTCACCTCCGTTTCTGCTTCGGGTGAAATCGAGTGGCATGCAATTGTGGAAAAAATGCAGCAGTCCGATATTTCTGCCAACCTCTCTTACTTCAGTGCGGTGAGCAGCAGCGGCACCTACCTGTTTTATGAATACAAGCCCCGCCACCTCGGATTTAACATTTATTATAATGTGGTAGCAATGGATGGCAGTGTCACTGAACTCAGCCCCCTGATCCGGGACTATCGCTATGGAAATGAATTTTACCCGCGCTACTGCACCCAGATCAGCAACAAAGAGGCGCTGATGGTGTATATGCAGAACCGGGGCAAGGTTTTTTCGGTGGTGAAGGTTTCGCTTTAGTTGCCACAGGTTTTCCTCACGCCTCCGTATAAACCTGCTTGTGCAGGTACTCGCCAATATTTCAGCAAAGCGAAACCCATTCGTGGTTTACGGCCTGATAGGCGCGCTGCCGAGGTTCAGCGATGAGTTTGGCTATGTGGGAAAATTGGGTTTGCAACTCCATTACTTCTTTTTCTTTTTGGTGTCTTTCAACACATTTTTAGTATCGCTATCGAGTTTGCGTTGTACTTTTTTCACGTCTTCGGCGGCGGGCAGGTTTTCTGGCCGTATGCCACGTTGCAGGAGCATATTCCTCACGGCCTGGTTGTTGTCAATATGTTCTTTTTCAATGGGGTTTTGCCCTTTTAAGTCTTTATTCTGAACATTTAAGCCTGTCATTTCAGCGGCAAGGGTTTTAGCCGTAATAGTGATGGTTGGCAAAAAATCGGCAAGGGGGCGGTTTTCGGGTACGCCTATTTTCTTTTTGAGTTGTTGGGTCGTCAATCGAAACAGGGCTTGGTCGCCTTTAGAACGGATTAACGCAAAGCCTTGGCTATCAATACCTCTTTCGTACAAAATGCCCGAAAGCTGATTTTCAGTCTGACTTAATTTTTCACGGGCTTTTACGCGCTCAAATTCCAGTAAACGTTGTTCGATTAACTCTGCCCTGCGGGTTTGCACGGCAAAATAATTTTGAGCAAAGGCAATTTCGACTTTCCGGCTGTCGCCGTTTTGGGCTATCAGGTAGCAGGCGTAACGGGTCAGGAGCGTATCATCTATCTCCTTTTCGGCCCCTTTAGGCATCGGTA
>RDXT01000701.1 GCA_004292985.1 Bacteroidota bacterium | reverse complement strand
GGCGGCATCGTACTGGTTCTGGCGATATTTTTGTAACTGACCACCCCAGATTCCGCCGAAATACATATAAAAAGCCCCGTCTTCGTCCTCAAATACCGCCGGGTCCACGCTGTAGCTCCCCGCGATCGGCTCCGGCTCCGCCACGAAAGGGCCTCCGGGTGAAGTACCTCTCGCTACTCCGATCTGAAAGATGCCATCGGGGCGTTTGGCGGGAAAAAACAGGTAGTAGGTTCCGTTTTTATACGCAGCGTCAGGCGCCCACATCTGCCGGTCGGCCCAGGGCACATCCCGTACATGCAGGACCAAACCGCAGTCGTGGGCCATTTCGCCAATGGTATCCACCCGAAACACATGGTAGTCTTCCATCCCGAAATGGTCGCCGTTGTCATTAAAAGGGATGCCGGCGTCTATGTCGTGCGAGGGATAGATATAGAGTTTGCCTTCAAACACATGGGCAGAAGGGTCGGCGGTGAACAGATGCTCTGCCAGTGGCTGCGAAATCGCACTGCGGCGGTAGTCTCCGATGTTGTTGATTTTTTCTTCCATGATCAGGCTCTGCGTTGGGAAAGTTCTTGTTCGATCTGGGTTTCCTTGCTTTTGTTGATTTCGTAGAAAAACAACAAGCCGCAGGCAGCTACAAAAAACAGCGTCGGATAAATGCTCACCAGGCGTCGGATGCCTTCGACGGCCTCCGGGGTTTGCGTAGTCAGGTTACTGTCGTATCCCGACATGGCCAGCAAGGTGCCCAGCAACGCTCCTCCGATACTCAGGCCTACTTTCAGCCCAAAAATCATCGCAGAGAAAATAATGGCAGTCGCCCTGCGGTTGTTTTTCCACTCCGAATAGTCGGCTACATCCGCGATCATGGCCCAAAGCAGGGGAATGGTGATGCCATAAAAAAATCCGTGCAGGATCTGAGCCAGGATCACCAGCCCTACCGCTTGCGGAGGCATAAAGTACAGCGCCAGTACAAACAGCGCAGAGGCAAACAGCCCCCACCCAAACACATCGCGTTTGCCGAAGCGGCCGGCAAGGGGTTTGGAGAACAGGATTCCGACAATCATAAAAATGATCCCCCCGGCATTAAAGATACTGAATGCCGTAGAAGCGTAGTCGCTGCCCGGGTCACCGGCCATCCCCCAGCCGCTCAGAAACTGCCGGAGGCTTTCCTGGTCGAGGTAGTTTCTGAAGAAATAGATATAGGAGCCGCCTTTCAGCGCGAGGGTAATAAATACCATGATCGTCAGGGCCAGCATCACGATCCAGGGACGGTTGCGCGAAAGGTCGTCCAGATCCTGGGCTACGGAGGATTTTTGCTCAGGCGTGGGCACGATCCGCTCGCGGGTGGTCAGGAAAGTAATTATAAAACAGATCACTGACACGATGGCAAATATACCGACGGCCATTTTAAAGCCGGCGGGCTGGTCTCCTCCCCCCAGGTAGAGTACCATCGGCAGCAGCAGCACCTGCGTAACAAACTGCGCCACCATCACCGCCACAAAGCGGTAGGAAGAGAGGCTGTTGCGCTCGTTCATATCGCCGGTCATAACCCCGCTGAGGGCCGAGTAAGGCAGGTTATTGGCTGAGTACATAATCACCAGCAGCAGATAGGTAAAAAATGCATAGGCGATCTTGCCGCTTTCGCCCAGATCGGGCGTACTGAAGGCCAGAAAGGCGCTGATCCCGAAGGGAACGGCTGTCCAGAGTACCCAGGGACGAAATTTACCCCAGCGGGTTACGGTGCGGTCGGCAATGGCCCCCATCACCAGGTTGAATGTTGCGCCCAGAATGCCGCCGATCAGCATCACAGCGGCCGCACTGGCGGGCGGAATTTTGAAAACGTCAGTGTAGAAAAAAGCGAGAAAGGTCATCAGCGTCTGAAAAACCAGATTGGCCGAGAGGTCTCCCAGGCTGTATCCGATTTTTTCCCGTACGCTGAGCCGGGTAGAAGTAGTAGTCATTTCTGTAGTCTTTACAAGTTGCTACAAAGTACTCCCGATAAAACTCTGGTGAAAGCGTATCAGGTAAGTTGCTGAGTATGAGCAATCAATTGCATGGCTATTATCTGCTGCGAAAACGTTGACGCATCAGGAGCGGGGACAGATAAGCACCCGATACAACTTCGCTGGCGCGAGGCTGCGCCTCGAGCCTTCTATCCAGCGGGCTGCGCCCGCTCACAAAAAGGGGCGAAGCCCCACAGATACAACACTCAGGGCACAGCCCTGCGCGAGCAAACGCCGAACAAACGCTGGCCTGCTGGCGCGAGGCTGCGCCTCGAGTCTTCTACCTAACGGGCTATGCCCGCCCCCCACACATATACAGGGGCGAAGCCCCACAAATACTACACTCAGGGCACAGCCCTGCGCGAGCAAACGCCAAGCAATCGCTGGCGCGAGGCTGCGCCTCGAGCCTTCTATTCAGCGGGCTATGCCCGCTCATACATACAGAGGCAGAGCCCACTTACCACAGAGGTGTAATCGGTATGAAACTCTTCCCACCACCATAAAAAGCAGCACTACTATACAACCATTGCTCCGGCGCATCAACCCATCCTGCTCTTACCGCATTTTCATGAATATAGGTTAATTTCTGCTCAATGACCTCAGCACTATATAGTTCAATAGGATGATTTCCGTTCTGCCATACCTGATAGGTTTGCTTATTCTTCTTACCTGCGGCAAAATAACTGAACATATGTAAAAGCCATTCTCTCCGGCTTTCGGGCTGGGAAGAATCCTCCAGGTACATGAGTACCTGCCGGGCCGTATG
>RDXT01000700.1 GCA_004292985.1 Bacteroidota bacterium | reverse complement strand
AAAGGCGGTCGTCCCAAGAAAAACCCTGTCGTAGCTGAGGCAGTAGCCGAAACTCCGGTAGTTGAAAAAGCAAAAGGCAAAGGCGGTCGTCCTAAGAAAAATACCATCGTAGCTGACGCAGTAGCAGCGCCTGTAGCTGAAAAAGCAAAAGGCAAAGGCGGTCGTCCCAAGAAAAACCCTGTCGTAGCTGAGGCAGTAGCAGCGCCTGTAGCTGAAAAAGCAAAAGGAAAAGGTGGTCGTCCTAAGAAAACCGTGGTAGCTGAAACGGCAGTCAAAAAAAGCGCGGGCCGTCCCAAAAAGATCGTAGCCTAAGCGCTTCCTAAATTTCGCAAACGCTCGTACATTCGTGCTGCGACCCTGCACTTCCGCCGGAAAGCCAGACCGAATGCTGAGCCTATGACACCCTTTCTGGATCGCATTGCTGAGGACATCCATCAGGAATACGGATCTGATATTTCATCGCTCTGCCTGGTTGCTCCAACGCGCCGGGCAGTGCTTTTTATGAAGGCTGCGCTCGCCCGCAGGTACAAAACCACCCTGTGGTCGCCCCGGATTGTGGCCATTCAGGACTTTGTGCGCGAAACCGCAGGCGGGCAATATCCCGACAGCCTGCCCCTGATATTTGACCTGTACCAGGCATATCTGGAGCGTATGCGCAGCGAAACGCCCGATTTCGAGGAGCCTTTCGAGCGCTTTTACTCGTGGGGTGAAATGCTGCTGCGCGACTTTGACGAAACAGATAAATACTGCGCGGAGGCGGGCCAGCTTTTCGCCAATATCCTCGACCTCAAGGAGATAGACGACTTTTTTACCCTCGAAGCCGAGCAGCTCGAAGCCGTAAAAAGCTTCTGGCAGACCCTGCGCGGCCGTAAAGAAGGTCCCGGAGAGGTGCAGCAAAAGTTCCTGCGGATCTGGCAGATTCTCCAGGGGCTTTACCATGCCTTCCGCAAGCGGCTCTCGGACAAAGGCTGCGCCTACGATGGCATGGCCTACCGCCGCATCGCCGAAGAACTGGAGGCCGGAACCCTCGATCTGCCCTACCAGCACATCTTATTTATCGGGTTTAATGCCCTCTCGGTAGCCGAAGAGCGGATCATGCATCGGCTGCTGCTCGACAAAAAAGCTACCGTCTATTGGGATGCCGACCGCGCCTACCTCACCCCCGGCGACGAACGCAGACCCGGAGTGGAAGTAAAAGGCCATCTGGCAGGGGAGGAACCGGGTAAATTTATCCGGGAGTACCACAAAAAATGGAGCCTCCTCGACTCGCGGCTGATCCTCCACGACATGGCCACAGAGCGCAAAGACATCTACCTCACAGGTGTGCCACTGCTCGCAGGCCAGGCCCAGTACCTCGGCAACCTCCTGCGGGACAATCCGCCCGATCCGGCACAGCTCCACCGCACGGTAGTCGTTCTGGCCGATGAACACCTGCTGTATCCGGTGCTCTATGCCCTGCCGGGCGACATCGCGCGCCTCAACATCACGATGGGCTTCGCCCTGAAACAAACGCGGGTTTTTCACCTGCTGATGACCCTGCTGCGCATGCTCCGCAACGCCCGCAGCAGCCCCGAAGGCATCGCCCTGCCCTACCGCGAAGTACTGGAACTGCTCAACCATCCCTTCCTCAAGGCAGGTGAACACGACCTCACCCGCCAGATTCACGACGAGATCATCCGCCGCAACATGATCTTCGTGGACCCGGTCTGGCTGCTGTCCAAGCCCCTCCCGGACCTCTTAAAGGCCCTTTTTCAGCCGCCACCCCTGCACCTGCGCACACAATCCCTGGCAGATACCCTGCTGGACTACCTCGATATCGTCTTCAAAGCCCTGCTCGCCGATGCCCGCGCGCGGGAAAATCCGCTGGAGTCGGAGTATATTTTCCAGTTCTACCTGCAATTCAACCAGTTGCGGGAGGTGCTGCACGCTTTCCAGCCGCTGCTGTCGGTGCGGGGCTTCGCCAACCTCTTCCGGGAAGCGATGCAGCGGGTGCGTATTCCTTTTCAGGGGGAGCCTTTGGATGGCATGCAGCTGATGGGTTTTCTGGAAACGCGGGTGCTCGACTTTGACAAAGTGTATATCCTGGCCGCCAACGAGGGTAATCTGCCCGATGCCAGTACCTCCAACAGTTTTATCCCCTACGCACTCCGCAAGGCATTTGGGCTGCCTACCTTCGAGGAGCGCGATGCTATCTACGCCTACCACTTTTACCGCCTGATCCAGCGTGCGCGCGAGGTGCATCTGGTCTATAATACCATTGTGAATGACAGCAGTGGTTCGGGGGGTGAAGTGAGCCGTTTTATCCGGCAGATCCGGCACTTTTTTGCCCGCCACCCTCAGCTCAAGCTACACGAGCAGGTGATCGCTACGGCTGCGCCCTGGTCTGCGCCTGATCCGATCCGGATCCCTGCCAGCGAAGAGAGCCGCGAGCTGCTGCGCAAACGCTTTGTACATGGCAGCCGCCGCACAGGCATTTCGTCCACGGCCATGACGACCTATCTGGGCTGCCGCCTGCGCTTTTATTTCCGCTACGTAGCGGGTATCAAAGAGCCTGACAAGGTCGAAGAGACGATGGAGACCAATACCTTCGGGCAGGTCCTCCACATGGCAATGCAGTTGCTCTATGAGCCGCTCAAAGGGCAGGAACTGCTGCCTGTGCATTTTGATGCGCTGAAAAAACGGGTAGATCAGGCCCTCGAAGAAGCCTTCAGGACCCTGGGCCTGGGCAAAAGCGGGGAACTGGAGGGCAAAAACATTTTGCTGCGGCAGGCCA
>RDXT01000935.1 GCA_004292985.1 Bacteroidota bacterium | reverse complement strand
CCACCTGCAAATGAAGGAGGTGCGTTTTTCTTATCCTTCACGTCCGGAAATGGAGATATTAAAGGGCCTGAACCTGGAAATCGAGCCGGGTGAAAAAATCGCCCTCGTAGGCCACAGCGGTGCCGGAAAATCTACGGTGGTGCAATTGCTGCTGCGCTTTCACACGCCCACCGGAGGCCAGATTCTGATAGATGGTCAGCCTGCGGAGACCTATGAGCTGCCTGCTCTCCGTAAAAATATCGGCATTGTACCCCAGGAAGTGATTTTGTTTGGCGGTACGATCCGTGAAAATATCTCTTACGGACGCCCCGGCGCGACCGAGGAGGAGATCATCGCTGCGGCGGAAAAAGCCTATGCATGGGAATTCATCAGCACTTTCCCTGAAAAATTGGATACGCTGGTGGGCGAAAGGGGTATTAAGCTATCGGGTGGACAGCGGCAGCGGATCGCCATCGCGCGTGCCATCCTCAAAGACCCGGCGATCCTCATCCTCGATGAGGCGACTTCTTCACTCGATGCCGAGTCGGAGCGGGTGGTGCAGGCAGCCCTCGACAAACTGATGGAAGGCCGCACAACGCTGATCATCGCGCACCGCCTTTCGACCATCCGGCAGGTGAACCGCATTTATGTGATCGACGGCGGCGAGGTGGTCGAGTCCGGCTCGCATGAGGAACTGGCCGCCCGCGTGGACGGTACCTATCACCGCCTGCTGAATGTGCAGTTGCAGGTGGGGTAAGGAATTTTTTTGGCTAAATCCGAAAAATGCCATTTTATGACCCTGATGATTTGTTCAGGTCAAAGCATATTCCGAAGTTCACGGCAAAGTTATTAGCAAGCATTTCATACAGGTAAGTCCCCTCAGAACATCCTTCTGGGGTTGGCCTCTGCCTTGTTTTTTGTTTGCTTAACAGCTTTTTACCCATGTTTTTTCGTTTATCCCCCACAATTCTTCTTCTGGCTCTTTCGCTCTGGAGCCTCATTACGCCTGCCTATGCCCAGACCTACCTCAAAGGGCAATGGGGCAGTGTGATTCCGATGCCGATTGTACCTGTCGCTGCTGCCAACCTTCCCGACGGCAAAGTACTTACCTGGTCTGCCTATGACCGCTTTGCCTTTGGTGGCAACAATGGCATGACCTACACCGCCATTTTTGATCCTGCAACCAACCAGTCACAGGAACTGGTGGTTTCCAACACCGCGCATGATATGTTCTGCCCCGGCATCAACAACCTCGCCGATGGACGGATTCTGGTGGCAGGAGGCAGTTCCAGCAACCGCACCAGCATTTATGATCCTGTTACGAATTCCTGGAGCGATGGCGGTGATATGAATATTCCCAGGGGATATCAGGGCAATGTGACCCTTGGAAATGGCTCTGTATTTACCATCGGTGGCTCCTGGAGCGGCGGTTCCGGTAACAAACATGCAGAAATATGGACACCAACCACGGGTTGGACACTGCTTCCGGGCCTTCAGGTTACGCCTTTGCTCGACGGGGTAAATGATCCCGCAGGTGTGTACAGCGAAGACAACCATGCCTGGCTCTGGCCTGCTCCCAATGGCAAGGTCTTTCACGCAGGGCCAAGCGCCAATATGCACTGGCTCGACCCATCAGGAAGCGGCAGCTATACCGATGCAGGCTCGCGCAGCTATGATGGATATTCGATCTGCGGCACTACGGTCATGTACGATATCGGAAAAATCCTGAAAGCAGGCGGCGCTTCTTCTTACTCCAGCGGCCTGCCTGCCAATAACCGCTGCTTTGTGATAGATATCAACACAGATAATGCTGTGGTAACGGATATTCCGGATATGCAGCGTGGCCGGACTTTTCACCAGGCGATCGTGTTGCCCACGGGTGAAGTCATTATTTTTGGCGGATGCAGCGTCTCGACTGTCTTTACAGATCTGGGATATGAGCAAAATAATACGCCCGAAATGTACGACCCGGTTACGAATACCTGGACAGATCTGGCGCCTATGGCTGTGCCCCGTACCTATCACAGCATCGGTCTTTTGCTGCCCGACGGACGGGTACTTGTGGGCGGCAGCGGTCTCTGCGGCGTAGGCTGTGTATATAACCATCCCAATGTTGAGATTTACAGCCCGCCTTATCTCTTTAATACCAATGGCTCGCTGGCAACCCGTCCTGTGATTAACACGGCTCCTGACGCTGCTCCTTATAACCAGCCGATGACCGTTACGACAAACAGCGCCATCTCTTCGTTTGTCCTGATTCGCTCTTCTGCGGCCACCCACAGCACCAACAACGAGCAGCGGCGGATTCCGCTTACCTTCAGCAACCAGGGCGGCAATACATATTCTGTCAACGTACCCGGAAATAACCTCCTGCCTCCAGGTTATTATATGCTCTTTGCGATAGATGGCAATGGCGTACCCAGTGTATCAAAAACGATTCTTGTGGGCAGCAGCGAGCCTGTGACCCCTCCGGTAGTCACGCTCAGCGGAGATGTACGCTATATCATTAAGGCCCGCCACAGCGGCAAAACGGCTGGTATTCTCAATGCCTTAACCACAGATGATGCCCGTACGGTGCAGAATGTGGACAATGGCGCGAAAAGCAGAATGTTTGAAATCGTCTCTGAGGGCAATGACCAGTACCGCATTATCCCGGTTCACACGGGCAAATGCCTCGGCGCTCAGAATGCCGGCACCGCCAACGGCACACTGGTCGTGCAGCAGACCTGGACGGGCGCAGACCATCAGAAATGGACACTGGAGGTAAACAGCGAAGGGTACTGGCTGTTCAAAAACGTA
>RDXT01000863.1 GCA_004292985.1 Bacteroidota bacterium | reverse complement strand
TTTAAAAGGGGTTTTTGCGCTGTCTTTCTACAGACGTTACGCTCCGATGGAGCTACGAATGGCCTCCAAAGCCGCGTAGCGGCGAGACGTCTGTAGCCCATCAGGGCAAAGATTTTTATGAAGCCCTGTAAGGGCGAAACATCAATAGCCGCTCTCGTTCTACAGACGTTACGCTCCGCCCGCTGGTGAGGGTCTGCGACCCGAATCTCACATAAATCGCGGTCCTCCGGACCGCTCCCACCCGTGGGGCTGTGACATTTTCTACAAAGATACCGGTCCTACGGACCGTGCTTTGCCAACTTCTGCTGGTGAGGGTCTCCGACCGAATCAATATGTTTCGCTCCTCTGGAGCTTTAAAAGGGGTTTTTGCGCCATCTTTCTACAGACGTTATCGCTCCGATGGAGCTATGGATGGCCCCTAAAGCCGCGTAGCGGCGAGACGTCCGTAGCCCATCAGGGCAAAGATTTTTATGAAGCCCTGTAAGGGCGGAACATCAATAGCCGCCCGCTGGTGAGGGTCAATGACCCGAATCTCACATAGATAGCGGTCCTCCGGACCGCTCCCACCCATGCGGCTGTGGCGTTTTCTACAAAGATACCGGTCCTACGGATCGTGCTTCGCCAACTTCTGCTGGTGAGGGTCCCGACCCGAATCAATATGTTTCGCTCCTCTGGAGCTCTAAAAGGGCTTTTGCGCCGTCTTGCTACAGACGTTACGCTCCGATGGAGCTACGGATGGCCTCCAAAGCCGCATAGCGGCGCAACGTCTCTAGCATGCATGCGCATACGTTTTGTCTGAAGCCCTGTAAGGGCGAAACATCAATAGCTGCCCGCTGGTGAGGGTCTCCGACCCGAATCACCTACTCCTTCTCCACCGGCTCGCCCTGAAGGTTATTCAGGTAAATATGCGGGAAGATGTCATACAGCTCCGCGCCCTTCGTAAAACGCTTACTCACAACAATTTTGCGGGTAGGATAATACAAATACAGACAGGGCAGCTCTGAATAGAGAATCTCCTGGACGCGGTCCACCATCACCTTGCGGCGCTGGGCATTGGGCGTCTCACGGGACTGAGCGATGAGAGAGTCGGCCTCTTCGTTGCGGAAACCCATATAATTCATGCCTTCGGGCCAGCTCGACGAGGAAAACAGCGTAGTGAAATCATAGGGCAGGGGAGGGGCGCTAAAAGCAAAAAGTGCCGCGTCAAAGTCCTGCTCTTCAAGGCTTTTGCGATAGACCTGCTGGTCCTCTTCCTTTAACACACATTCCACACCCACGCGGGCGAGCGCTTCGCTCAGTCCCTCCACAAAGGCTTCGATGGGCTTTTGGTTTTTGGGATAAAAAAGCGTGAAACTCAGTTTCACCCGCTCGCCGTCTATCATTTTGTCGAGCCAGAGGTCGCCGTCCGTGTCGCGCCATCCTGCCTCTTCGAGCAGGTCGTGGGCACGTTTGGGATTATACTCATAGGGCTTGAGCGACTTGTTGTAGTCCGGATTTGAGATGGAAACAGGAGAGGCAGCATAGGTAAAACCTTTGCCAATGTGCTCTTCGGTGAGGCTGCTGAGCGGAATGGCCAGCGCAAGCGCCTCTCGTACCCGCCGGTCGGTGAATATTTTTTTATGCTCAGCGCCATCGGGCCGCAGATTCAGAAGGATGGAAAGAAACGAATCGCGGTTTTTTTGCTCAAAGCGATACTGAAGATTGAGGGAACTGTCGGCTTTCAGCTTTTCAAAGCGCTCGCTTGTGAGAAAGAGAGCCACATCTATCTCCTGCCTTCTGAGGCGGAGTTCGGTGTCATTTTCATCTTTAACTACCTGAAAGACAATCTTTTCCGGGTACTGGCTGTGCATCGCTTCGCTCATGCCTTTTGCCCAGTAGCCTTCTGAGCGGGCCAGCACGACCTTCTGCTCGGGTACCCATTCATTCATCTGATAAGGCCCTGATCCGCCCTGTAGCCCTGTCACGTCATGGGAGTAGGTCTGCCCGGCAAAAGCAGCCGACCATTGTACCAGGGCCGGATCGTTTGAAAGGCTGTCTTCGTCTAACAGGCCAGGTACGGTAAACTTTTCCAGCACCCGCTCCGGGTCGTATCTGCGGGGGTCGAGGATATAGGTAAAATAGCCGATCTGATCATTGCGGAAAAAATAGGACTTCATGTGAAAGGTTACCCTGCGCGGATCGTCCGGATAGGTCTGGATGTCCCGGATATACTGCGCCAGATCGCGCCGTGCGGGGTCTCCGCAGAGGGGGGAGCAGATAATTTTATAGGAAAAAACCACATCGGCAGCCGTAATGGCGGCACTGTCGGGCCACATAGCTTTGGGGTGGATGCGGAAGGTATAGGATAGGCCGTCGGCAGAGACGTCGGGTGAGCTATCGGCCAGCTGGGGTACCTGTTTTCCGCTGGCAGGATCGAGGGTCATTAGTCCCTGAAACATCAGGTCGAGGTACATCGTTTTATTAGGAGCGGCACTGTACACAGGGTGCAGCCCCGAAGACGGGTCGCTTGCAATATGAACCGTAACGACATCATTGAGCGTCTCGCCGGAGTCTTTTTTGCAGGCTCCCGCGAAGGCAAGCAGAAATACGACGCCTATGTGAAAGGCTATGCGAACAACAACACTTCGCTTCATGTATTTTTGTTATTATTGACCCTAAATAACGAAATTTACCTGATACCTGCATGTCCCTGATTGTTCAGGATCTAAGCAAAAAATACGGAAAGCAGCTTGCCATCGACAATCTGAGCTTTTCGGTAAATCCCGGCGAAATCGTCGGCTTCCTGGGGCCTAATGGCGCAGGGAAAAGCACGACCATGAAAATCATCACGGGTTACCTGCCTCCCAGCGCGGGTACGGTGCATCTGGGGGAGTACAATGTGGCCGATCATCCGATGGAAATCCGCCGGAGGGTGGGCTACCTGCCCGAGCACAACCCCCTGTATCTGGAGATGTATGTGCATGAGTATCTGTCATTTACGGCCAATATTCACGGCATTTCCGGTGCGGAAAACAAGGCCCGCGTGGCGGAGGTGATTCACCGCACAGGGCTGGAGCGCGAGCAGCACAAAAAGATCGGCGCTCTCTCCAAGGGCTACCGCCAGCGCGTGGGACTTTCGCAGGCGATGATCCACGAGCCGGAACTGCTCATCCTCGACGAGCCGACAACCGGACTCGACCCCAACCAGATTGTGGATATCCGGAAGCTGATCCAGGAACTGGGCAAAGAAAAAACCGTTATTTTTTCTTCTCACATCCTTTCGGAGGTCGAAGCTATTGCTGACCGGATCATCATTATCAACCAGGGGAAACTGGTAACGGACGTACGGGCCGCCGACCTGAACCAGGTGGCCGGAAGCGGCTCTCTGATCGAACTTGAGGTCGAAAATCCCGGTCTGGATTTCAGCACTATCACAGCGCTGGGCGGATTCCGGGAGATCACGAGCGTAAGCCCTACCCACTTTCGGATCAGCAGTGCGCCCGACAGCGACCTTCGGAAAGCGGTGTTCAGCGCCTGTGTCAGCCAGAACAATCCCATTCTGACCCTCAGCCGCAAGACCTTTTCCCTCGAAGATACCTTCCGCTACCTCACCTCCGGCTCAGCCCAGCGCCTTGCGGACGGAGAAGTACAGGATAATGCATAGAATGGCCAGCAGGGTCGCAATCGCTACGAATACCATAAACACCACAAAATACAGGGCTTGTGAGAGTACCGACCTGAAAATCGCTTTGCCCCAGCTGATCCGGAAAAAATCGCGGAATGTCCATGCGTAATAGAGCAAAACCAAAGGGAAGGTAATAAACAAAGCAGGCGAATCGGGCCGGGTCGTATCCATAAACGGCAGCGCGGGCAGGCTGAGCACCGTAAACAGGCCATAGGTATAGCAGTTGATCAGCAAATGCTCTCCGTAGTTGTAGCCGCGCTTCCGGAAAATCAGCCAGGTAGCCAGGGCCAGAAAGGGGAGTGTCAGGAGCAATATGACGTTGTAATTCTCCTGAATCCAGAGGACATATTTGGCGAGAAATTCCAGCGTGGATTTGTTGTAGGTAACGCCCATTTGCTGGTAGGTCTGCTCGTACATTTTTACCGTTTCCTGAATGGTTTCGGGGTGCACCTGTGAGCGCCAGAGGGTAAGCACCGTTGCGAGTGAACCTGCCACCAGAAAGTAATTGAAGGCATTGTAATAGGTTTTATGTTTGCCCGAAAGGTAGCCTGAGATGGTTTTGCCGGGCCGGAGGAGCAGTTCCAGCGAAGTAAAGAGGAACATTTTCACATCGTGAAAAAACTCACCCAGCAGGCGGGCCAGAATGCCCCTGAGCGTATGGTCGGGGTCTGCCGATTCCTGGCCGCACTGGTTGCAATAGCTGCCATTGAAGGTGTTTTCGCAGTTTCGGCACGTATGTAACAGGCTTGTTGTTTCAGTAGTGGGGGTTTGCATAAGGATAGGAAATCAGGACGTGTGGAATTATCAGAATTGCGCCGTATTTTCACGCTGGAAAATACAAAAATCTTCTCAACGAAACGGGTTTTCCTGTGTATGCAAAATATTCTCACCTTATTTCGCAAAGAGGTATCCTCCTTTCTCAACAGCCTCATCGGCTATCTGGTGATTGGTGTATTCCTCATCGGCACAGGCCTTTTTTTCTGGGTGTTTGAATTTAATGCGCTCGAAAGCGGTTATGCGGGGCTGGATATTCTGTTTGACATCGGGCCCTACCTGTTTTTGTTTCTGATTCCGGCGATCACCATGCGGGCTTTTTCCGAAGAATTTAAGAGCGGCACCATCGAATTTCTGGCGACGAAGCCCCTGACGGGGTGGCAGATCATTCTGGGCAAATATTTCGCTGCTGTTTTTCTGGTCTTGTTTTCTCTGCTGCCCACACTCATTTATTATATATCCATCTATTTCCTGGGTGAACCTGCGGGCAACCTCGACAGCGGCGCTACCTGGGGAGCCTATATCGGACTGTTTTTTCTGGGCTGTATTTTTGCGGCCATCGGCATCTTTACCTCGGCCCTGACCGACAGCCAGATTGTGGCGTTTATTCTGGGAGTTGTCTTCTGCTTTGTGTTTTACCAGGCCTTCGATTTTGTTACGGGGATTGATGCTCTGGGGCCTTTGGGTGCTTTTCTGGCTAAAATAGGCATTGTCGAGCACTACCGCAGCATCAGCCGGGGCGTGATAGACACCCGCGACGCGCTGTATTTTGTAAGTTTTGTGGCCATTGCCCTTATGGGTGCGCGGATGGTTCTGGAGGGGAAAAAGCGCTGATAAGGGCCTAATCGTCTGCCATATCCTGCTCCCATCCCTGCGGAAGGGTCAGCGACATCCGGTGCATGGGCAGTGTGTCGAGCTTGTAAATCACCTCCGAAGGAGAGCCCGGCTCCGTGAGACTCGCAATACGGATCGCTGTGCGCGCCGCAATACCCGGACGGGCAATTTTTTTGGCAACGCTGGCTACCCGCTTATCCAGGGCTACGATCTCTTTGGTCTGTGCTTTTTCGGGCTGAAGGGCCAGCTTGATGGCATGCCGCCAGGCCAGGTTGCGGGTCATCCGGATCCCCTGGCGGGCTACCTGCTCATCTACCTTCCCTGCCACAACGTCGAGAATAGAAATCAGCGGCGATACGCGCCCCAGCTCCTCCTGCACCTGGTCTATCAGCACCGAAAGTACCAGATTGATCCGGTAAAAGTCACCTTTCAGGTCATAGATGTGCTGTCCGGGGGCCGTTTGCGCCGCAGCGATGCTCAAATCCAGGTTGATATGCGCATTCATGCCCAGCAGCAGATGCTGGAGGGCAATCATCTGTTTATGCTGCGCCGCGTCAAAGGCCACAGCCCAGGATTTGGAACAGCCCCGCCCGGCCAGCCAGTCATTGGCGGCGGCAAGATAGCGGTTGGCAAATACGACATCCAGATGCTCCATCCGCGGACCATCGTCAAACTCTCCCCGCTCGATGCCTTCTTTTACAGCGATGGTTACTTTCTTGTACAAACAAGGAAAAAACCCCAGACGACTGTCATGGAGCCGGGCGTATGCAATTACATCGTCCAGACCCGCAATGACTTCGTCCAGGGTATTAGCAGGAGCTATGTTCATGTAGATGACTCAGTTTCACACAGTAGCGTAGGCCTCGATCGGCGGGCAGGTACATACCACGTGGCGGTCGCCATAGGTATTGTTTACCCGTTTCACAGCGGGCCAGAACTTACCTGCGACCAGTCCGGGGGCCGGGAAGGCAGCTTTCTGGCGGCCATATTTGTGAGGCCACTCATCGGCAGTGATCTCGGCGAGGGTGTGGGGCGAGTTGCGGAGCACATTGTCCTCCATGTCGGCCAGGCCCAGCTCGATTTCGCGGATTTCTTCGCGGATCGAAATGAGCGCATCACAGAAGCGGTCCAGTTCAAACTTCGGCTCGCTCTCTGTCGGCTCGATCATAATGGTACCGGGCACAGGCCATGACACTGTCGGCGCATGGAAGCCATAGTCAATCAGGCGCTTGGTGAGGTCGTCCACTTCGAGGCCTACTTTCTGCTTGAATTCGCGCAGGTCGAGGATAAATTCATGTGCTACCCGGCCATTGGCTCCCTGAAACAACACCTGGAAGTGTGCTTCGAGGCGTTCCTTCATGTAGTTGGCATTCAGAATAGCATATTCGGTCGCATTTTTCAGTCCCTCGCCGCCCAGCATTTTGGCATAGGCGTATGAGATCAGCAGAATGCTCGCGCTGCCGAAGGGGGTCGCCGAAACCGCAGTTACCGCTTCTTCACCACCGGTTTTTACGAGTACGTGGCCGGGAAGGAAAGGTCTGAGGTGTTCTACTACGCAGATCGGACCCATGCCAGGACCGCCGCCGCCATGCGGGATCGCGAAGGTTTTGTGCAGGTTGAGGTGGCAGACATCCGCTCCGATAAATCCGGGACTGGTCAGACCCACCTGGGCATTCATGTTGGCGCCGTCCATATAGACCTGGCCACCCAGTTCGTGAATCAGTTTGCAGGCCTCGACCACCGTTTCTTCAAATACCCCGTGGGTAGAAGGGTAGGTGATCATCAGGCAGGAAAGGTCCTTGCTATGTTCGATGGCCTTGTTGCGGAGATCGTCCATGTCAATGTTGCCCATGTCGTCGCAGCCGACTACCACCACTTTCATACCCGCCATTACAGCGCTGGCAGGGTTGGTGCCGTGGGCCGAGGAAGGGATCAGCGCCACATTGCGGTGAAAATCACCCCGGCTCTGGTGCCAAGCGCGGATCACCATCAGGCCCGCATACTCGCCCTGGGCACCCGAATTGGGCTGGAAAGAAACCCCTGCAAAGCCGGTAGCCTCACAGAGAATTTCGCCTAATTCATTGATAATCAATTCATATCCTTTGGCCTGCTCTGCCGGAACAAAGGGGTGCAGCTTCGAAAACTCAGGCCAGGATACCGGGATCAGCTCAGTCGCAGCATTCAGCTTCATGGTGCAGGACCCCAGCGGAATCATGGCCGTATTGAGGGCCAGGTCCTTGTTTTCCAGGCTCTTGATATAGCGCATCATGGCTGTTTCGGAGCGGTGTGAATGGAAAACCGGGTGGGTCATGTACGCAGATGTGCGGGCAAGCCCTTCGGGGATGTGCAGCGCCGTATGTTCGCTCCAGGCAGCACCGTTGCTCACGCCTTTCCATTCAGCAAACACCTCGATGATCTGGTGAATGTCATCGGCCTGGGTCGTTTCGTCTATCGAAATACCCACGCGGCCATTGCCATCGTAGCGGAAGTTGATCTTATGTGCCAGGGCAATGCTGCGCAGGCGGCTCACTTCTTCTTCGCTGTCGAGCTGGAGGGTGAGTGTATCGAAATAGGCTTCGTTGATCTGTTTCAGGCCGAGGCGGCGCAGTTGCTCATCGAGGATGCTGGCATGGCGGTGGATATAAAGCGCAATGCCTTTCAGTCCGTCGGGGCCATGATAAACGCCATACATACTGGCCATAATCGCCAGCAGGGCCTGTGCGGTGCAGATGTTGGAGGTCGCTTTGTCGCGGCGGATATGCTGCTCGCGGGTCTGAAGGGTCATGCGCATGGCGGGGTTTCCGGCGGCATCAATAGAGACACCGATGATACGGCCCGGCATTTCGCGGAGGAACTCTTCTTTTGCGGCAAAAAACGCTGCATGAGGTCCGCCAAAGCCCATCGGCACACCCAGGCGCTGGGCAGAGCCCAGGGCTACGTCGGCACCGAACTCGCCCGGCGATTTGAGCAGGGTCAGGCTCAGCAGGTCGGCAGCCACGATCAGGTAGCAGCCTTTGGCATGCAGGGCATCTGAAAGTGCCTGATAATCGTGGATAGCGCCCTGAAGATCAGGATATTGGACAATGGCAGCAAAAACGCTGTCGTCTATGACAAATTCACTTACCGGGCTGATCCGCACTTCGAGTCCGAAGCCTGAGGCGCGGGTACGCAGCACATCGAGGGTCTGAGGCAGCAGCGTATCGGCGGCCAGCAGCACATGCGCCTGCGATTTACGGTCTTTTTTCAGCTTCATGGCGTGGGTCATGCTCAGCGCCTCACCCGCAGCGGTGGCCTCGTCGAGCAGAGAAGCATTGGCTACCGGCAGCCCTGTCAGGTCGCAGACCATGGTCTGGTAGTTGAGCAGCGCCTCCTGGCGACCCTGGGAAATCTCGGCCTGGTAGGGCGTGTAGGCCGTGTACCAACCTGGATTTTCAAAAATATTGCGGAGAATTACCGAGGGCGTTACCGTGTCGTAATACCCCTGTCCGATATAGGACTTAAACACCTGGTTGAGGGCGGCAGTCTGCCGGAGTTCCCGCAGGTACTGATGCTCGCTCAGGGCCTCGCGGCGGCTGATCGGCTGCGTAAGCCGGATGCTGGCTGGCACGGTCTGGGCGATCAGTTCTTCTAAAGAGTCAACGCCGATCACTTGCAGCATTTCGGCCGTTTCAGAAGCAGAAGGGCCAATATGCCGGCTGAGGAAAGAGTCGGGATGTTTTTGCATGGGGAGAGAAAAGAATTAGCCAATTTGATCTTGCAAAATAAACATTGTGCGCGGGAATAATAAAGAAAACACACGCCCAATCTTGCAGGTATATTAACTGCTCAGACGCCATTTTGTCTATGACCTTTACCGGATTCTGTAGCTAAAATCTACAAATGTCACGAAGGTATTTATCCGGAATGCTGAAGGCTGCAAGTCGGCGAGGTAGCCTAAGGACCCTGTGGCTGACATTTGCCGGTAGCGGAAGCGCAAACCCGGAAGCACCTGTATCTGGTCGCTGATGCTCAAAGTAGCGGGCAAAATCCGGGTATAGGTGTTTTCAAGGACCAGGGAAAACGAAGTGCCGAGTTCTGCCAGGCCGCTGAGGCTCAATTGGATAGCTGATACATCTGGTACGGTAATGGTAGAAATGCGGTTGGTGGTAGATGCCCCCGCCGTTGCATGGAGACGCGGTGTGCCCAACGTTATCATAGCCTCCAGTTTGCTCCGGATAAAAACACGCACCAGGTTGTAATTCACATAGGCGGTAGCCCGTGTCGAAACATAGGCCCAGTCGTTCAGCGGAGTCGAATATTGAAGCGAAAGGGGCAGGGTCAGGCCAAATGCTCCGCCCACAAACTGCAATCCCAGCCCGCCGCCCGCAGTGAAGCGGTCTGTAATGCCGTAGTATATCTGATTGCTGGCGAAATTCTGGTTGTAGTAGAGCCATCCCCTGCGCGGCAGACTCCATGCGGTAGTCGTATATAGGTAGTATAAGGGATTGGGGTGGCCTGTGAAGCTGAGCGTGTCCTTGGCCTCCTCTTCGGGGACAGAGGTACTTTTTTCGCTGTCATCTACCTGAAGATCAGCGATTTCCTCCCACAGGATCAGGGTGCTTTCCGACTCTCCCTCGATCAGGATCGAGTCGTCGCCGATCACCCGCAGTTTGCCCCGGACCTCCTTGCCGCTGTGTGTCCGCAGAACAACCGGAACCGGGTCCTCGCTGGCCGCCAGCCGCCGCTGCATAAACGTGAGCTGGC
>RDXT01000862.1 GCA_004292985.1 Bacteroidota bacterium | reverse complement strand
TTTTCGGCCTCGGCGTCGCCCAGATACAGCGTACTGATCTTGCGAAGTTCTTCGTCGAGCAGTTCGATGCGCACCTGCTGGCTGTCGCGCGAAGAAAAACGCACACTCAGCGAGCGGCGGTCCTCGTCGCGGATCACATCAAAGGTAAATCCGTCGGGGCTGGCTTCGGTACGCACCCGTGCAGGCTCAGAGTAGAGCAGGTTCCCGAATTTGTCGAGGTTGGAAATCCGGTAAAAATAGACCCGGTCTTTTTCCACTTTGGGGTCATAGCAGCTATATGACTGCCCGCCGGGGGTATTGCCGCTTGTACGAACGCGCTCGATTTCGCGGAAGTTTTTCCCATCCGTACTACGTTCCACCACATGAAAATAGCAGTCTTTTTCAAAGCGGGTACTCCATTTCACCGTAACAATGCCGTCCACATACTGGGTCTGCACTAAGTTATAGGCGGTAGCAGGCACAAAATTTCGGGACTTGGAGTTGGGCCGCCATTCTCCTGCCACCCGCACGAAAGAAATCGCCGGGTCTCCCGGATCGGGGATAAAGGACCAGCGGCGGTCATTTTCATCGGGTGCCTGTATGCGGATTTCTCCCTGGCTGCTTTTAAAGAGTTCTTCATCCGGCAAAAAGCCCACAGACGAGCGGCGGCCATAATAAAAGGCGTCCACAATATTCATTTGCTTGTCCAACAGCAGGGCATACCCTCCGGGTTCTTTGTTGCTGCTGTTGCGGGCATAGCCTTCTCCCTGGGTAGAAAGTTCAAGTGCAGCATCTCCGTTGGCACGCCAGCCTATGCGCAGGGATTTCATCGCCGGAATGGTCGTGCGCGCCGGAATGCGGTAAACGTAGTGTTTGGTCAGAATGATAAAGCCTGAGATGTCGCGGGCAGAATTGGATTCATTAAACAACTCTACCCTCCGCACCGCATCGTCGTATCCGGCGGAGGAACCGGGCAAAAAGCGGGAAAAATACAGGCGTTGCCCCTGGGCAGCCAGATGTGCGAGGAGAAGTATCCCCAGCAGGACAGAGCGGACATGTGTGTTAGCAGGCATGAGCAAGGGAGTTAAGGCTTATCTGAGCACGACGATATACTTTTCTTTTTTACCTTTTTGTAACTGAAGATAGGTCTGAAAAAACGCATGAGACATATTTACCTGAAGATCAGGCACTTCTACACGAACAGCGTTGATACGCACGGACTTGTCGGCCTCGATCGCCCGGCGTGCGTCGCCTTTGGACTTGGTGATCCCCAGCTCTGTGAGCATGTCGAGGATACCGATGCCCTCCGAAATGCGTTCGCGGGAGAAATGAAGGGTGTCGGAGGCCTGCGCTGCCGCCTGCCAGTCGCTTTCGCTCAGGGTTTCGGGGCCGCTCTGCGCGCCAAAGAGAAAATCGGTGAGCTTCACAGCACTCTGAAGGCCGCTTTCGCCATGCACCCGCAGGGTAACGTCTTCGGCCAGCGCCTTTTGCAGTTGGTAGAGGTGCGGCTGTGCGCGGTGGGTAGCGATCAGCGCCTCGATTTCTTCCTGCCCTTTGAGGGTAAATATTTTGATAAAACGCTCAGCGTCCGTATCAGAGGCATTGCGCCAGTATTGGAAGAAGGAGTAGGGGGAGGTCTTTTTCGGATCGAGCCAGATGCTGCTGCCTTCTGCCGTTTTGCCAAATTTGGAGCCATCTTCGCGGGTAAGCAGCGGACAGACTGCGGCAAAGGCCTCGGCCTCAGGTCCGGCTTTGCGGCGGATCAGTTCGGTACCGGTGGTGATATTGCCCCACTGGTCAGAGCCGCCTACCTGGAGCCGCACCCCTTTGTGGGTATAAAGCCAGTAGTAATCATAGCCTTGCAGCAGCTGGTAGGCAAACTCGGTGTAAGAAATCCCCGATTCTGAAGCGAGGCGCTTTTTCACCGACTCTTTGCCCATCATATAGCTGATGGTGATGTGTTTACCCACATCTCTGAGGAACTCCAGAAAGCCCATTTGCCCCAGCCAGTCGTAGTTATTGACCATCTCGGCGGCGTTGCTGCCCGAAAAATCGAGGAAACGCTCCATCTGCAGCCGGATGCACTCCGAGTTGTGGTGGATTTCCTCCAGGCTGAGCAGTTGGCGCTCTTTGTCCTTGCCCGAGGGGTCGCCGACCATGCCCGTAGCGCCGCCTACGAGGGCAAAAGGCTTGTGCCCCGCCCTTTGCAGGTGCACCAGCATCATCAGCGACACGAGGTTGCCGATGTGCAGAGAGTCGCCCGTGGGGTCAGCCCCCAGATAGCCCGCAGAGCGATTGGCCAGGAAGTGTTCTTCGGTGCCGGGCATCGCCTCGTGGAGCAGGCCGCGCCAGCGCAGTTCTGAGATAAAGTTCATGCTGCCAAAATTACATCGGAATCCTGTACAGGACAATACTGTTACTTCGTTAGAATTCTTGTATGCGTGCAGTGGTTTTCGTAAAAAATTCCCATATTTTCATGTCCGAACTCCATATCCTATGCAAAAGCCTTCCTACGACCTTACGCTCAACCGTGTTTTCACTTTTTGCGCTTGTTTTTTGCTCTCTGTTTCGCCCCTTTTGGGGCAAGGACCGGGAAGCAAATCTTTTGCGCTGGCCGAAAATATGGTCAAACAAAATCGCCTCGACGACGCGATCCGGCAGTATGACGAAGCCATTAAGCTCGAACCTTCCAACTTTAAATACTGGTTTCAGAAGGGAAAATGCGAGTATAAAATGGGAAAAGTGGGAGATTCGAAAGAGTCTTTCAAACGAACGGTAGAGTATCGTCCCAATTTTACTCCCGCCTACGCGCTGCTGGCCAAGATTGCCAAGACGGAAAAAGACTATCCCAACGCCATCTATTACTACGAAGAGGCCGCCCGATACGAGTCGGATCCCGGTCGCCGGGTGCAGTATAAGTTGCTGCTGGTGAACTTGTTACTTCTCGACAACCAGGTGGCCGCTGCGAAAAAGCACATCGAAGAAGCGATGGCCATCGAACCGGCAAACCCCAATGTACTCTTTTATGTAGGGGAAATTGCCGCCGCCGAAGAGAAGTGGGACCAGGCCCGCCAGAGCTACGAAAAAGCCCTCCTCGCCGAGTCGCTCAAAGATGCCCCGCCCGCCGACAAAGCCAAATATTACTACGGCCTCGGTCTCTCCCTCAGCAAGCTCGGCGACAACCTCGGTGCCCGCAAAGCCTGGAGCAAAGCCAATTTCGGCCCCTACCAGCAGTTGATTTCTCAGCAGATGCTCGAAACCAACCACGTCTATTATTATAAGCTGGCCGTGAGCTACTACCTCAACAGCGACTATGCCGAGGCCGACCGCTACCTCAACCAGGCCCTCGGAATCCAGAAAGATTTTTCAAGCGCCTATGTGCTCAAGGCTAAGATTGAAAACAAACGCGGAAATGCCGACATGGCCCTGAGCAATTACCAGAAAGCCATCAGCATCGAAAAAATCTCGTCCAAACGCGGTCAGCTCTATATCCAGCTCGCAGGCCTCCAGGCCGCACGCAATGACCACCACAATGTGCTGACCTCTCTCGATCAGGCAGTTAAGGAAGATGTGGCCCTCGGTGCCCGCGAAGACCTCCAGTATATGAAGGCGCGCTCCGAGTACAGCCTTGGCCGCTACAACGATGCCGTTACCACCCTCGAAAAGCTGCTGGCCGCCAATGTGGACACCAAGTCGAGAGCCAAATACTATTTCCTGATGGGAATGGCCGCGAAAAATATGTCGGCGACCGAAAAGGCCCAGGAGGCTTTCAAAAATGCACTCTACGGTCCTTATAAGCCTGCCGCACAGCTCGAACTGGAAAAGCTCAACGGACGCGGATGAAAATCTGGTAAAAAATTGCACTTATTCAGCTCTGTTTTTAGTGGCATGTTAAATAAATGCTGAATATTCACTTAATTTGAGTCTCTACTCAAGTTTTGGGAATATAAAGCCAGAGATGAAGAAAAAGCAAGTAACTCTCATGGAACTGGCGCTGAGGCTTAATCTGTCGCCTTCCACCGTTTCGCGTGCATTAAATGGTCGTCACCGTATCAGTGAAGAAACCCGAAAGCGGGTCCGTGAACTTGCCGACCAGCTTGAGTATCAGCCCAATCCAGCTGCCAAGAGTCTTCGTGAAAACAAGACACACGTCATCGGTGTACTGATCCCGGAGATTGCCCACGGATTCTTCTCAACGACCATCAGCGGGATCGAAGAGGCCGCAAATGCTGCCGGATACAATATCATGATCTGCCAGTCGCGCGAATCTTCCGAGCGTGAGCGCGCCGTGGCCGAAGCCCTGCTCTCCAGCCGCGTGGATGGCTTGCTCTATTGCCCTTCGCAGCAGACGCAGGACTTTACTTTTATCAATACCTTTGTCCGCAAAGATATTCCGGTGGTCTTTTTCGACCGCTACAACAATGTGTTCGAAACCTCCTACGCGGTCGTCAATGACTTTGAAGGCGCACGCCAGGCCGTGGAGCACATGATCCAGACGGGCTGCCGCCGGATTGCCCACATTTCGGGACCTTTTTCGCTGTCCAATGCCAATGGCCGTATCCTCGGTTACCGCGCCGCCCTCGAAGCGCATGGCATCCCCGTGGATGAGCGCCTGATTTTTTCCTGCCCGCTTACCCGTGGAGGTGCCCGCGACGCTGCCCGGCAACTGCTGGACCTGGACCCGGTACCCGATGGTGTATTTTGCTTCAATGACTACATGGCCTACGATGTGATGCTGGAAGCCCGCAAAAGAGGCATTCACATCCCTTCAGATATTTCTGTGTTCGGGTTTTGCGACGAGCCTTCCGATATCCTCACCGAGCCTACCCTGAGTTCTGTGATACAGCCGGGCTTCGAACTGGGGCAGGAGGCCATCCGCCTGCTGCTCAACCTGATGGCCCTGGTCGAGGAAGACTTGCCGCTGACCTATGAGCATGTGGTACTCGATACGCGCATCGTTACCCGCGAATCTACCCGGCACTGATCAGGAACCGCTCCGCCGGAGCACAATGTCTTCCTGGTGCTTGTTGAAGATGTAGTCAAAAAACATCCGCAGCGTCTCATATTCTTCCGGGGCAAATAAGGTCCGGTTGATATAGACTGTGCTGCTGAAGTGCAGGATACGCTCCATCTGGAGAACGTTATACGTAAAAAATCCTGCCCCTCCCGGCAAGACCACCCGCACAGGAGCAGGCAACTGCACCACCTCGTAGCCATCGGGCAGACGGAGGCCCAGCATATTGGATTCCCGGATCGGAAAATCGAAATCCAGCGGGGTATTGCGGGCTTTGTCGGGCAGTGGATTTTCCTGAAGGGTGCGTGTGAGCATCGGTTTCACAAAAATCATCTCTTCGGCGGGCTGCACAAAATCCCGCATCTTGATATGGCAGCTCACTTCCAGCGATTTACCTTTGAGATCGCGGTTGTAAATGCTGTCGTCCAGAATCTGAAACTGCGTGGCGCTGTTCATGAGATACCGTTTCAGGTAGTCTATGTCTGTGCCGTCAAAAGTGCTCAGTTTCTCCCGTTCGAGCGAAGCGCCATAGCCCTCGTGGATCACCCGCAGCTCGCCGCTGAGCTGGCCCGTAGAGTCGAGGTCAAAGCGGCTGTAGGTATAGCGGATGAGTTTGTTTTGTCCCAGCAGGGAAACCCAGCGGATATTTCCCGGCTCCAGCACCAGTCCGCTTTGATTGAGGTCGGCCACCGGCAGGAGCAGCGCATCGTCCGTGGAGCCTGCGGCATCGAGCAGAATGTCGTTTTTCCCCTCTTTTACCGCTACGACCAGGTGGTTAAACTGGGCCAGTACCGGAAACTCGTTTTGCACGGGACCGTGTCCCCGCGTGCTGAGCAGAACCGGATATACATCTAAACCCGCCTGCTGCAATACCTTGATTAACAGATAGTTGATGTCCGCGCTGGAGCCTTTTCGGGTTTCAAAAAAGCGGTTGATGCCGCCGGGTGTCAGCGCATACGTGCCATCCCACTCAAAATTTTCGCGCACCCATTCCCAGGCAAGGCGAACTTTTTGCTCGGTGCTGCTTCCGGGGTCCGCTTCGGGGGGAGTCATGCCCGAAAGCTCGCGTTCGGCCCGGCTGCTGCGCATTTTTCGCTGCATATACCTGCCCAGCGACTCCCAGCTGTTAAAAATCGCATCGCTGCCACTGACATTTCCCGGTCCTCCGGCAAGTTGCAGCGTGATGGTCGGGGCGAACAACGGTATCTCCGGCGTAAACGCCTCCGCTTTCAGGGCCGCGAGGTCCGTCATCAGGTAGCCCTGCACCAGCAGGTTAACGGGCATATTTCTGCGCAGGCTCTGGGTAAACTGGCTCGACGGGTCTGTGGGGCTGCCATTGAGAGCGGCGGGCAGCGTTACATATATATAGCGCTGGTCACTTTGCAAAGCTGACACATCGCCCGTTGCAACTGCCTGATAATGATAGTATTCGGGGGAGGTAAAGCGAAATTCGCTCCGCATCACCGGCAGATCCTGCTGAAACTGCCAGCTCTTGAGCTGACGATAGTTGCGGGTGCGCAGCGACCAGCTATACTCGATCACCGAACCGGGCTTGACAAAGGGCAGGTCAAACTGCACCCGCACACGTCCGTCCGGCTGTTTTTCTTCGCGGATCGAGCGGCGGTTGATCTTAAATGCGATCGGTTTTCCTTTGACATTGAGTTGCCACGTGGCCCCCCGGATGTCGCCGATGCTTTCCTGGCGGGGATTGTAATAAATGCTCACCCGGCTGAGGGAGGTAGCGCTTTCCTTAAATATTTTGATCTGGCGGCGGTAGACATATCGCACAGAGGAGGCGCGGGAGATGTATTCCAGGTTGGCAAAGGCCTGGTCATTGATGATCACGGCTGCTGCCTGCGGGTCCTGCTCATAGGTATCCCATTCGAGCCAGGAAGCCGGGATATGCTTCATCCGCGCATCGTCCCAGGTCTCCGCCTCGGGCTGTGCAGACAGAGGCCCGCAAGCCCCGGCGAGTATGAGTATCCAGATGAAACTCCGCAGGTAGTTCATTTCGGAACGTGATTAGTCTATTTCTTTCAACGGTTCAGACCTGCGGAATGTTAGAGAAAATGCCAGATAATGAGGCATTTAGCTACCAAAGTCAGGACTGAATATAGGCTGTAAGGGCATCTGCCACACGGCGGTCATTGCTCAGGCGCGGAAATTTATTCTGCCCGCCCAGTTTACCCACCGACTTCATGTACTCACGCGAGGCATGGAGCTGGATTTTCCGCACAAGGGCCTTCTGCAGGATCGCCCCTTCGCGGAGGTCATTGTAATAGGTATTGAGCTTGCGCAGTTCCTGGTCGAGCGTCTCACAAAAGTGTTGAAAATCATCGGGTTCTTTGGCAAACTCCACCAGCCACTCGTGGGCCGACTGGCCTTTTATGTCCCGGATCAGCGGTGCGACCGTAAATTCGTTGACTTCGGCGCCCGTGGCCTGTGCCGCAGCGATCATGGCGCGGTTTACCTCTTCGCTGATCACGTGCTCTCCAAATGCACTGATAAAATGCTTAACCCTGCCCGAAACCCGGATGCGCCAGGGATTGACAGAGGTAAATTTAACGGTGTCCCCGATGTCATAGGCCCAGAGACCCGCATTGCTCGACAAAACGAGGGCATACTGACGACCAACCTCTACGTCTTTCAGGGTAAGGCGGGGCGCATGGGGGTCGCCATAGTATTCGAGGGGTATAAATTCAAAAAAGATCCCATAGTTGGGCATCAGCAGCAATCCATCGTCCTCCCGCTGGTCCTGAAAGGCAAAAAAGCCCTCCGAAGCGGGGAAAAGCTCTGTGATATCAACCTTTCCTTCGAAGTACTGCTCAAAAATAGATTTATACGGAGAGAAGTCCACCCCTCCCTGGATAAACAGCTGAAGATTAGGCCACACTTCGAGCGGATTTTTACCCGTTTGTCGCTTCAGTTCTTCAAAAAGCATCTGTACCCAGGGCGGAATGCCGGAAATCAGGCGCAGGTCCTGCCCTTTGACTTCGCCGACAATGGTGCGTACCTTTTCTTCCCAGTCTTCGATAATATTGGCCTCCCAGGAAGGTACGCGGTTGGCGAGCAGGTAGCCCGGCACAAAGTGGTTGCTGATGCCCGAAAGCCGCCCGGTCAGCAGGCCATATTCGTTGGTTTCGATGGCGGGACTACCGGAGAGAAACATCATTTTGCCATCAAGAAAATCGGCTTTTCCGGTGGCAGCCATATAGGCCATGAGGGTATCGCGCGCACCCAGCACCTGCTTGGACATGGATACGCGGGTGATGGGGATGTATTTCGTGCCGGAGGTGGTGCCGGAGGTTTTGGCGAGATAGGCAGGTTTGCCGGGCCAGCAGACATCCGCTTCGCCTTTATATATACGGTCGAGCCAGGGCCGCAAACCTTCGTAGTCCCGCACCGGTACCCGTGCCTGAAATTCCTGAATTTTGTAAATGCTCTGAAAACCGTAATAACGGCCAAACTCCGTGTGGGTAGCTTTGCGCATAAGCTGCTGAAACGTCTGCTCCTGCAGCGCGAGGGCCTGGCTTGCGATCCGGCGGAGATGCTCCGCGCGGTGGCGCGCCCATTGTAGTCCGATAACTGATTTGAGGCTCATGGAGCAAAAGTAATTAAAAACGCCGTCACCGCGAACAGGTCGCAGTGACGACGCTCAGGGAAAAATCAGCCCTGGAACTAAGAGCGGCAAAATCAGGCAGCGGGGGCTGCGGAGATTTTCTCAAGGGTCTCAACCAGCACAGGCACTTCCTGGTTGGCTACTTCGGTAATCCGTTCGGCTAAGGTTTTGATCTG
The DNA here is from genome assembly GCA_004292985.1 of Bacteroidota bacterium. Lineage (GTDB taxonomy): Bacteria > Bacteroidota > Bacteroidia > J057 > J057 > RDXT01. Next base: position 1,233 of record RDXT01000862.1, on the reverse strand, counting down.
GCTATTGTATTCGTCGAGCATCTTTTTCCCTTTTTTCGTGATGGTGATCAGGATCGAACGGCGGTCTTCTTTCGAATTTACCCGCTTGACAAGTGTCAGACGCTCGATTTTATCAACCAGACTGGTCAGGGTGCTGAATTTGATCTTAAACGCTTCTCCGACAGACTTCATACGCTGAGGCCCGAAGTCATTGATATACAGGATGATCTCCATTTCGGTCGCAGAGATCTTGTAACGCTTTCGTATCTCGTTTTGATGGTGGCGAAATACATCGCGCATGAGCAGGAGCTGCTTTTCAAGGTTTACGGACTCTTGTCCGACTGTTGCGGTTTTAGTCATCTTTGCCATAGGAGTTTGAGGTGTTTTGAAGGTCGGTTATGAACATATCTGTGGTGAGTAATTCTATTTTCAGGATAGTCGCCGCGTCTATGTCCTTCCAACTTTCAGAGTATTAACCCGCATGTAATAAACTTGCGTTTTGTAATATTTCCAAATCTTAAAATGTGGAATGTTAATTTTTTACAATAAACGTACCGAAAACATAAAAGGTTGTATATCTGGTTGTTTTTTTTGGCATCGGGCATGAAAAAAAAGTTCCGGAGGAATGAAAGAATGTGGGCTGTGTTGCAGAATTACCGCTTTTTGGCAGGGAGGAATTTTTTTCTGCGGAACCAATACAGCACCCTTTTTCCCAGGGAAGAATAATTCAACAATCCGTCAATCATTTCTCCCGCATTCTGGAAGCGCCTGGCCGGATCAGCCTGTGTGGCATCGTAGATCACCCCCGCCAGATGCCGTGGGAAATTGCGGTGTTTTTCGCGGATAAAGCGGTAAAGACCCTCTTCGGAGGTGAAGGAAGTGTCGGCGATAGATTGTCCGCTGGCTATCTCAAAAAACACGGCCCCCAGTCCATAAATATCGCTGAGCTTGTTCACCGGACTTTCGCCCCGCAGCACCTCGGGCGGCAGGTAGAGGGCGGGCCTTTCGCTGCGCATCATCTGTTTTACGGCTTCGGGCAGCGATAGTTTAATGTTGTTGGAGCGCGAAAGGTCGGTAAACATAAAGTCGATGAGCTTGGGCACACCCTCCGGCGTAAACATGATCTTGCGCGTTTTGATATTGCCATGCACAATGCCCTCGCGCGGCAGCCCCGCCTCGTCCACAAAGCGGGTGGTGTGGGCGGCCTCCAGACCCGAAGCGACCTGTATCGCCAGATCGGTCAGCGCCTCGACC
>RDXT01000934.1 GCA_004292985.1 Bacteroidota bacterium | reverse complement strand
CAGGCGTTTCCCCAGGCCCATTCCCCGGCAGGACTCCGTTACCACCAGGTCGTCGAGGTAGAGCACAGGGCCTTTCCAGGTCGAATAGGCCTTATAATAGAGTGCCATTCCCACAATTTCACCCGGCGCTCTTTCGGCCACCATATACTCAAACAGGGGCTTGTCGCCCCAGGCGTCGCGCTCCAGCTCTTCAGGCGTAGTCTGCACGGCATCGGACGCATTTTCAAAGGCCGCCAGTTCGCAGATCAGTTGGTGAACCTGTGGAAGATCCTCCCGTTTGCCTGCCCGGATGGTAATCGTTGACATATAATAGATTAATATATATATGCCTCCAATATCACAATAATGTAGGGAAAACGTAAAAAACGATGAAACTTGCATCCGTTTGCTACGTTGAAAAAGAGGAATTTACGTCCGGACTCTTTTCAGGCGTACTTGTCGAATTTACCACCACCCTATGCAAGTACAAGAGGCGAAAGCCTCCATGTATAACGCCCAGTTTTTTCTGCTCTGCCTGAGCAACTTCCTTTTCTCAGCCAGTTTTCAGATGCTGCTCCCCGAAATGCCTGACTACCTCAGCAGTTTGGGTGGAGCGGAATACAAAGGATATATCATTGCGCTGTTTACCCTCACGGCAGGGATTTCGCGGCCGTTCAGCGGCAAACTCACCGACATGGTGGGGCGGGTACCTGTGATGGTCTTCGGCACGCTGGTCTGCGTAGTCTGCGGCCTGCTCTATCCGCTGCTAGCCACCGTAGCGGGTTTTCTGGCCCTGCGCAGCTTTCACGGTTTTTCCACCGGATTTAAGCCTACGGCCACAGCGGCGTATATGAGTGACCTCGCGCCGCTGGAGCAGCGGGGAGAGGCCATGAGCCTGCTGGCCATCAGCGCGGGGCTGGGCATGTCGCTTTCTCCGCCCCTGGGAAGCTGGATCACCATGCACTGGGGCATCAATGCCCTGTTTTATGCCTCGACCCTTTTTGCGCTGGGTTCGATCCTGATCCTTTGGCGGGGCTTGCATGAAACGCTGGAAAAGCCCAAACCATTTCGCCTGTCCATGCTCCGGATGAGCCGCAGCGACATCTACGAACCCGCAGCGACAGGGCCTTTTCTGGTGATTATGCTGGTCTCTTTTTCCTCCGGCGTGGCGCTGACCCTTTCGCCCGACCTGAGTAAGATGGTTGGGGTAGCCAATAAAGGCATGTTTTTCCTGATTTCGACCCTCGCCGCGCTTGCTGTGCGGGTTGTTGCCGCCAAAACCTCTGACCGCCGGGGCCGCCTGCCCGTATTGCTGGTGTCGGCGCTGGGGCTTGCTCTGTCCCTGTTTTTGCTGGGTATTTCGCAGACCCGTTTTTACTTTTTTATGTCGAGCATCGTGTATGGCGCCTCCTGGGGCGTGATTACCCCGACCCTGCAAGCCTGGACCATTGACCTGAGCCACAGCCACAACCGGGGCCGCGCGCTGGCTACGATGTTTATCGGCCTGGAAGCCGGGATCGGCCTCGGCGCATGGATTGCAGCCTGGCTCTATCACAACGATCCGGCCAAAATTGGCCTGCCCTTTCATGTGGCCGGGGGCCTTACGCTGCTGGCTGCGGGCTATATCTGGTGGAAACAATCGCGTGTTATAGCGCCACCATTTTGAAAGGAGCCGCCGCTTTGGGATATTTGCGCGCAAATGAACCTCCGCGAAGCCATAGATACACCCGTTTTCCATCGCCTGAGCCAAACTGCCCGGGCTTTGGGGATGCCTGCCTATGTGGTGGGGGGCTTCGTGCGCGACTACCTCTTGTATCGTCCGGGCAAGGACCTCGATGTGGTGGTCGAAGGGTCGGGAACAGCCTTCGCCAAACGCTTTGCCGCTGATAATCAATGCCCTGAGGTAACGGTATTTGAAAATTTTGGCACGGCCATGGTCCGCTGGCACGAGTTTGAAATCGAGTTTGTAGGCGCACGCAAGGAAAGCTACCGCCGCGACTCGCGCAAACCCATCGTCGAAGAAGGCTCGCTCCACGAAGATCAGCTCCGCCGCGACTTTACCATCAATGCCATGTCCATTTCGCTCAATGAAGCGGACTTTGGGCAGCTCTACGACCCTTTCAAAGGCGTAGAAGACCTCGAAAAGTGTATCATCCGCACCCCGCAGGATGCAGATATTACATTTTCCGACGACCCGCTGCGCATGCTTCGGGCGGTGCGCTTTGCCTCGCGTCTGGGCTTCGACATCGAGCCGCAGACCTTCGATGCCATCAAGCGAAACAGCGGGCGTATCACCATCGTGTCCCAGGAGCGCATCACTGATGAGCTGAATAAAATCATCATGACCGGGAAGCCCAGCGAGGGCTTTAAGTTGCTGTTTTACACCGACTTACTGGAGCTGATTTTTCCGGAACTCTACCGCATGCACGGGGTGGAATATGTCAATGGCCGCGGCCACAAAGACAACTTTTTTCATACCCTCCAGGTGCTCGACAATGTAGCCGAAAAGAGCAACAACCTCTGGCTGCGCTGGGTGGCCCTGCTGCACGACATCGCCAAACCCCTCACCAAACGCTACGAAGCGCAGCAGGGCTGGACTTTTCATGGCCATGAGGAAAAAGGCGCCCGCATGGTGCCCCAGATTTTCCGCCGGATGAAGCTCCCGCTCAATGAGCAGATGAAATATGTCGAAAAACTCGTGCGCCGGCACCAGCGGCCTATCGCTCTGGTGAGCGAGGAGGTGAGCGACAGCGCGATCCGCCGCATTGTGATCGAAGCGGGCGAAGACCTGAACGACCTGCTGGATTTTTGCCGGGCCGAC
>RDXT01000933.1 GCA_004292985.1 Bacteroidota bacterium | reverse complement strand
CCGGGTACCAGATAGACCAGTGCATCTTCGGCTACAAGCGCCCGCGTGAGATAGGGGCGACGGCCCAGCATGGCGCGAAGTCCGAAACTCTCTCCTTCGTCGCAGACATCTATGAGCCTGTACCCCTGTTTTTCTGGCTGTAACAGCTCTACCCGGCCTTTGTGCAATACAAAAAACTGCTCCTGTGCCGGACTTTCTGCTTCGAATACCAGTTCCCCTTCGGCATAGTAGCGCAGACTGATGCTGGCCGCCAGCGCCTCCAGGTCGCCCATGTCCACGAAGGAAAAAGGAGGGTAGTTTTTCAGAAAATCAGCGGTGCGGGCTGCCAGGCTGCGGGAAATCATAGGAGGAGCATTCAGCCTGCGTGAAAGGCAATGGCGGCGGCGCGGACGGTATCCTCCGCATTTCCCACAAATATCTGGTCGCCACAGATCATCACCGGGCGGCGGAGGAAGGTATATTCTTCGAGGATGTAGCGGCGGATGTCCGACTCGCTGAGTGTTTGTCTGGCCAGGCCCAGTTCCCTGTATTTCACCGCTTTACGGCTAAAAATAGCATCGTAGGAGCCTGCCATACGCGCCATTTCGTCCACCTGCTCCGGCTGCATTGGTTCCGTTTTAATATCCTGGAGCAGCACTTCGGGACCGGGCGCTACCTCTTTCAGGATTTTGCGGCAGGTGTCGCAGGTGGAGAGATAATAGATTTTTTTCATTGCCGTATGTCTTTGGCAAAGATACGACTAAATTGCCTTTATGAAACGCTTTACCCCTGTCCTTCGCGATGGAACAGCTATCTTCCTGGGTCTGATCTTCTTCAGTTCAGGGATGGGTAAACTCTATGCGGACCATGCGTTTCCTGGAATTATCGGTCCTGTATGGCTTGAAGAGCTACTTTCGAAGCATGGTTTGGGTCTTTTCGGACGTTTTATTGCGTGGTCCCAGGTGTTGATTGGCTTTTTGCTGCTTACCCTGCGCTTTCGCACAGCAGGTGCAGTGATGCTGGTGCCGATGGTAGCCAATATTTTTGTAGTTACGCTCGCATTAGAGATGCCGGGAACTCCTTATGTGCTGGTGTTTCTCATGTTACTCAACCTGTGCCTGCTGTGGTTCGACCGACATCTGCTTTTGCCCCTGATTGGCGGCCCTGTCTTACCTCTGCCTGTGGCCCGGCGGCCCTTCCGGGAAGAAGGACATCTGGTCTGGATAATCGGCCTGGAATTGATATCAGCAAGTGTAGTTTTGAGCCTTTATGCCCTGCCAGTTGCCTGGACCGTTTGTAGTCTGGGCTTGTGTATGGCCTGGGGAGCGCGGTGGGTGGACGCTTCAACCTAATTCCTTTTCGCATGCAGATCAGAACAATAGCGCCCCACGAAACCTGGGATATCCGGCATCGGGTGATGTGGCCTGACAAAAGCATCGGTTTTGTGAAATTAGACGAAGACGATGCCGGCGAGCACTATGGCCTGTTTGCCGGGGAAAAACGGGTGAGCATTGTATCGGTCTTCTGGCAGGGTAAAGAGGTGCAGTTTCGCAAGTTTGCGACCTTGCACGAAGAGCAGGGTAAAGGCTATGGCACTGCTTTGCTGCGGGAGGTATTCGCGCAGCTGGAAGAACGGGGCTGCCAGAGGATCTGGTGCAACGCCCGGATAGAAAAAGCGCCGTTTTATGAAAAGCTGGGTATGCGCCGGGTGGGTGCGGCATTTCTCCGGGATGGGCTGGCCTACCTGATGATGGAGAAAAGCGTTGAACTATAATTTTCCCTATCTTGCAGCATGAAACAGCGGTATCCCATCGGAATTCAGGACTTTGCCAAATTGCGGCAGGAGGACTATCTCTATGTGGACAAGACAAAAGCTATCTACGAACTGGCCCAGAGCGGTAGTTATTTCTTCCTCTCCCGCCCCCGCCGTTTTGGTAAATCTCTGCTGCTTTCGACGCTGAAGTATTTTTTTCAGGGGAAAAAAGAACTCTTTCAGGGTCTCTGGGTAGAGCAGGCCGACTATCCGTGGCACGCGCACCCCGTGCTGCATATTTCCTTCAGCAGTATAGATTATAAAGGACTGGGTCTTGCGGCTGCTCTTGAGAACGCCATCTTCGAAGCAGCAGAGCTATATGGCGTGGTCCTGAAAAGCCAGAGCCTGGCCTCACGCTTTCGCGAACTCATACAGATTCTGGGCAAGGGACCACAAAAACTGGTCATTCTCATTGACGAATACGACAAGCCGCTGATAGACTATATCGAGGACATGCCGCAGGCGGAAGCCAACCGCGACACGCTCAAAAACTTCTTTTCCGTGATCAAAGACAGCGATCCTTTTATTCGCTTTTTCTTTATCACAGGTGTCTCCAAATTCAGCAAGGTATCCCTCTTTTCAGACCTCAACCATCTGGAAGACCTGACCATCAATCCTTTGTCGGCTACGCTGGTAGGATATACGCAGGCGGAGGTAGAGCACTATTTTGCGAATGAAATCACCGCCCTTCAGACCGCTTCCGGAAAAAGCCACGAAGAGACGCTGGCCGAAATCCGCCGCTGGTACAATGGCTACCGCTGGTGGGGCAGCGAAACCCTGTACAATCCATTTTCGGTGCTGAATCTCATGAAGTCCGGCCAGTTCATCAACTACTGGTGGGAAAGCGGCACGCCCTCCTTTCTGATTAAATTGCTGCGCAACCAGTTCCGCTACAACGTCGAGCAGGTGGATGCCGGCAGCGACATCTTCGACAGCTATACCCTCGAAAGCATCGAATGGAAGTCGCTGATGTTTCAGACAGGCTACCTCACCATCCAGGGCTACGACCCCGACGTGCGGCT
>RDXT01000932.1 GCA_004292985.1 Bacteroidota bacterium | reverse complement strand
TTACAAAGGCAAGTCTATCAATGATGTGCTGAATATGGATGTGGATACGGCGCTGGAGTTTTTTGACTCTATGCCGAGGATCCGCCGCAAGCTGGTCACACTCCGCGATGTGGGTCTGGGCTATATTACCCTGGGCCAGCAGGCGACTACGCTCTCCGGGGGCGAGGCGCAGCGGATCAAGGTGGCAGGGGAGCTTTCGCGCAAAGACACGGGCGAGACCCTCTACATTCTCGATGAGCCTACGACGGGTCTGCACTTTCAGGACATCGAGATGCTGCTGAAGGTGCTGAATCAACTGGTACAGCGTAAAAATACGGTCCTGGTCATCGAGCACAACCTGGATGTGATCAAGGTGGCCGACTGGGTGATAGACCTGGGGCCTGAAGGGGGTGGCCGCGGTGGGCGGATTATTGCTGAGGGTACGCCGGAGATGGTGGCGGAGCATCCGACGTCTTATACGGCTCGCTTTCTGAAGCGGGAGCTTCTTAACGGCTCCGGCTCGTGAGTGGTCTCCGACCCGAAACGGGCATTTATATAAGAGTTGGATTCGGGTCGGAGACCCTCACCAGCGAGTGTATTAATACTTCACCTTTGCCAGCTTATCCGGATTCAGGATCGTGATCTCACTCATGTGCGTATCCACCAGATTTTCCTCCTTAAAGTCTGACAACACACGGATCACACACTCCTTGGACGTACCCACAATGCTGGCCAGATGGTCGCGGGTGATGGACATCGAAAACTGGCCGGGTTTCTCCTGAAATTTTGTGTACAGCTGTACCAGGGCATCGGCTACGCGCTTGCGCACAGAGTCATAGGCCAGATGCAAAAGCTCGTCTTCTTTCTCGCTGAGGTTGTCGGAGAGCAGGCGGATGAATCGGCCCGCCACATCGCGGTTGTTGTACAGCAGCGCAAAAAAATCTTTGGCAGGGATGATCAGCACCTCGGTATCCTCCATCGCCATTGCCGACTCCTCATACATGGTGTTGCGGAGCAGGGGCAGGTAGCCAAAATATTCACCCGATTTAAACAGGCCGGTCGTATATTCCTTGGCGTCGTGGTTGGTCTTGTAGCAACGGACCTTCCCACTGTTGATCATCAGCAGGCCATAGGGGTAACTCCCTTCATGAAAAATCACCTCACGGGTTTTGTAGAGGCGGGTCTGCCGCTCGGGCGAAATTTCAGAAAGCGCGTCGAGGGTGCGGACATCGTTGAGAAAGCGGTGCAGGCCGTCGCCGTTGCTTTCATAGTCCTTGTTTACAGACTGGTGCTTCTGAAGACGCATTTCGATGGCATCGAGCAGCTCGACCTCATCGAAGGGCTTGGTGATATAGTCGTCGGCGCCGAGGTTCATCCCTTTGCGGAAGTCCGTTTTTTCTGCCTTGGCCGTTAGAAAAATGAAGGGAATCGAAGCCGTTTCAGACTGTTTACCCAACATCCGCAGCACACCATAGCCATCCAGCTCAGGCATCATGATGTCGCAGATGATCAGGTCCGGCTTTTCCGCTTTGGCCACGGCTACGCCCATTTTACCGTTTTCTGCTGTAAGCACCCTGTAGCCCGCGAGTTCGAGGATTTCAGCGGTGTTTTCGCGCATATCCGGGTTATCTTCGATCAGGAGAATGGTCTTCATACATTAATATTCCTATCTTCTGTGACACGCTCAAAGAAAAGGATTTTTTTTGACTTCATCCGGGCATTCGCAAGGTATCGCTGTAAATCTGCCTTTCTAATTCGCTGCGCTCTGAGTAAGTTTCGCCTGCAACCCCATTCTATGCAAAAACTACGGAGAAATATCCTTGCGCTGCTCACCTGCCTGATGGCTTCAACTGCTGCTTTTTCCCAGACCGAGCTGAATGTGAAGCTCAACCGGGGCGAAGACCGCTTGCTGAACTGGCTGGCAGATGGTTCAGGGAAAAGCGCCACGCTGCCTGCAGATATGCTGGCCCGCTTTCCTTTTCTGGCGCAACTCCGGCAGGCCCGCAGCCTGGGAACCCAAAGCGGCAGCGAACTGGACCAGATATATACCCTGGAAATTAATTCGGCTGATATTCAGGTACTTATCAATGAGTTGCAGCAAACGGGCGCCTTTGAATATGTCGAAGAAAACCGTACGCTCAGCCTCGATCAGGTGGAGGAAGCCACCTTTACCCCTGACGACGATTCGCTGGGCAAGCAGTGGTACCACCCCTTTGTCCGCTCTTTTCAGGCCTGGGATATCAGCAAAGGAAAAGCGGAAGTGCGCATCGGAGTGATAGATACCGGGCTGGATTATGGACATCCTGAGTTTGAAGGGCAGTTGTATGTAAATGAAAGTGAGGATATTAACCAGAATGGCAGCTTCGAACCCTGGCCCGCAACCGAAGTGCGCAAGGGCCGCAGCGGTGACTTCGATGGCCTCGACAATGACGGTAACGGCTACTCCGACGATGTGATCGGCTACGACTTTACCGACCAGCCCCGCAGCCCTTTTGGCGGCGACTACCTCGATGCGGACGCCGATCCCTGGGATGAAAATGAGCACGGAACCATCGTTTCGGGGGTGATCGGGGCAAAAATGGATAATTCCTTTGGCGGTGCGGGCCTGGCCCCCGGCTGCAGGCTGGTGGTGATCCGCGCATTTTCGGCCAATGGCTCCGGTGAGGACGACGACATTGCCCGCGCCATTGTCTATGCCGCTGACAACGGCATCCGCATCCTCAACTTCAGCTTTGGAGACATTTACCCTTCCCTGACCATGCACGAGGCCATTCGCTATGCCTATAATAAAGGTGTGGTGATGATCGGATCGGCGGGCAATGGCACCGGAGACAACC
>RDXT01000931.1 GCA_004292985.1 Bacteroidota bacterium | reverse complement strand
GAATATAGACCACAGAAACCAGCTCTTTTTTATCTTTAAAGAGGCGGTAAATAATATCGTGAAGCATTCCCGTGCCAGCAGCGCCCGTATTTCTCTCCAGCTTATCCAGGGCAACCTCCGGATGGAAATTTCGGACAATGGCCAGGGCTTTGACCCGCAAGGTGCCTACCCGGGTAATGGGTTACATAATCTGTACAGCCGCGCCGCCGAGATCGGAGGCACGCTTGAGCTGGAGAGCAGCGCCGCTGGCACGAAGTATATGCTGCTTGTGCTTTGCTCGTAATGTGCTCGTGAGTGGTCTCCGACCCGAAACGAGCGCTTTTTTGTATCTTTGAGACAAAAGCAGTAACATTTCGGGTCAGGAGACCCTCACGAGCGGTATGCAATAAATCACACACATCACATGAGCCGATACAAAATATGGGATCAGCACGGTCTTAATTTTGTGACCTTGACTGTCAATGATTGGACGGATGTCTTTATCCGCAAACAGTATAAAGATATTCTTCTCGATAGCCTGCGCTTTTGCCAGGCAGAAAAAGGTCTCGTAATTTGTGCGTATGTGGTCATGAGCAGCCATGTCCATCTGGCGGTAGCCGCCTCAGGCAGTCTGACTCTTTCAGATATTTTGCGCGATTTTAAAAAATTCACCTCCCGGCGGATTTTGCAGGAAATTCAAACCGGAGGCTATGAGAGCCGGAAAGAATGGATCATGGAGCGATTTGTCTGCCGGGATAATGAAAAAGCAGATTCCCAGCTTCACCAGTTCTGGAAGCCTGATAATCATCCGATTGCGCTATTTACTCAGCCTGTAATTGCCCAGAAGATTGATTATATTCATGAAAATCCAGTCAAAGAAGGCTGGGTAGAACGGGCGGAGCATTATTTGTACAGCAGCGCATCTAATTACGCTACGGGTAGCGGCTTATTGAATGTGACTTTGCTGGATGTGTATTGACAGCGCTTCTCCACAGCGCTTCTCCTCTGCGTCGCTCGTGAGTGGTCTCCGACCCGAAACGAGCATTTTTTTGTATTTTACAATAGAAGAGTGGATGCGTTTCGGGTCAGGAGACCCTCACGAGCAGTAAGGGTTTCGGGTCGGGAGACCCTCACGAGCAGTGGCGTTTCGGGTCGGGAGACCCTCACGAGCGGTGCGTGTTTCACAATCCGCTAAGCGCAGCCTCATGCAGGGCCGTACGTATGCCCAGTTGGTAGAGCTTGCGGTTGGCGCGGTCAGGATGCACCCGGTTGCTTAAAAATACAATCACAACCCCCGTTTCAGGATCGGCCCAGGTGAAGGTGCCCGTAAATCCGGAGTGGCCAAAACTCCGCGCCGAAGCGGAGGGGGCTGCGTATCCCGTTTCCGGGTCTTTCAGCAGGGGCTTGTCAAATCCAAGGCCGCGGTGGTTGTTTTCTTCGGGATACTGATAGGAGGTAAAAAGACGTAAGGTACTGTCTTCTATGTACCTATGGCCCTGGTACAGGCCTCCGTCGAGAAACATCTGCATCAGTTGCCCGAGGTTCCATGCATTGCCGAAAAGGCCCGCATGCCCCGAAACGCCCCCCAGCAACGCAGCGCCTTCATCGTGGACAAAACCCCGCACGGTTTCGTGGCGAAAAAAGGTATCCCGCTCGGTCGGCACAATCTCCGAAAGCGGAAATCGCTGCCAGGGGTTGTAGCAGAGCCGCTCCAGTTTCATGGGGGTGTAAAAGGTCTGCTGCAGGAAGCTGTCTATGCTCATGCCGGTTACGTTCCTGACAATCAATGGGTAAATATAGAAGCCGAGGTCGGAATACACATACTTGTGTCCGGCTGTCAGGGGCGCTTTGCGGATATTCCGGTAGATGCGCTGCTCAAATCCGGCCCTGCGGTATCCGTTTGCCGAAAAGCGGACAGGAAAATGCTCCGAAGAATCGCTGCGCACCCAGTGGCTGCGGGGTTTTCCGTTTTTGTGCCGGGTCATGCTCCAGTTAGGAACGCCGGGTGGCAGGCCTGCGCTGTGGGTGAGCATGCGGCGGAGGCTGAGAGTGTCTTTATCCGAACCCGCAAATTCCGGCAAATAAAGCCTCAAAGGCGCATCGAGGTCGAGCAGGCCCTGCTCATACAGGCGCATAAGCGCAAGGGTACCTCCGGCTATTTTGGTCACGGAAGCCAGATCGTAGAGGTCGCTGAGTTGCACGGTCTTGCCCGTCTCGTAGTCCTGAAAGCCGTAGGCCTTGTGCAGCAACACATTACCCTGCTTCAGAATCAGCACCTGACAACCCGGAAATGCCTGGCTGTCTATGCCGGTTTGGATAATGGAGTCTATACGCTGCTCCAGTGATTGGGCATTCATCTGCATACAGAAAAGGCAATACATCAGGAAACACAGACAAAAACGCATACATTTCACAATAAAAACGCAATAAGTTGCAAAATAATTTGCATTTATCTGCGGGTTTGTTGTATGTTTGTCGCAGATACATGCAAATGTCGGCACAAATGCTCAAAGAAGAACGACAAGGCTTTATTTTAGACTCGCTTCGCAGCCGGGGCAAGGCACTCACCACAGAGCTGAGTGAGTCGCTTCAGGTGTCGGAAGATACCATCCGCCGCGATCTGAAAGAGCTTGCCGACCTGAGTTTAGTCAAAAAAGTGCATGGCGGAGCGGTTTTGCAATCTACGGCACCTTTTCATTATCATGAGCGCGAGATTTTTTCCCATGAAGAAAAAATCAGGCTGGCTGAAAAAGCAGCTTCTGAGCTGATCCGTCCCGGACAGGTCATCCTCATGGATGGTGGCACCACCAATGTCGAACTGGCCCGCCGCTTTGCCCCCGACCTCAAAGC
>RDXT01000930.1 GCA_004292985.1 Bacteroidota bacterium | reverse complement strand
TTTCATACAGGCGGGCGATGCCGATGTCGCGCAGCACCGGGTTTGGGATCACTTTGGCAAAGGAAGTAATCACTGCCGCCGGATGCCGGATCAGCAGAACATGGCGGGTATGGCGGAGAAAGGATTCATCCAGCCCTGTCAGATGATGGGCCATCTGCTTGCAAAACAGCACCGGACGCTGGCAAGGCCCCAGGATCAGGTCTTTGATAACCGACTCACCTTCAGGGTTTTGCGAGGCCATTACGGCTTCTTTTCCCGGATGGTCAGCATCTGTTACACGAAGATAGTGGGCATACAAAGGCTCGTCGTAGGCCTGGGTATCAGGCCGCGAAGCGAAGGAATACATCAGCGCCGTCGAAACATTGCGCGGCCCCGACCACATATTGATGCGCCGGACCTCCATCAGTCCTCGCGCCCGGTCCGGGCCGGATTACCAAATACGCTGTTGCCCGGCTCTACATCGTGCAGCACAACTGCGCCGGGACCGACCATACAGCCTTCGCCCAGCGCTACGCCCGGATTGATGATGGCGCCCATGCCGATAAACACTTCGTCTTCGATCTCGACCTCCCGGCCAATGCGTACCCCATCCTGGATGGTGCAATAGTCGCCGATCAGGGTATCGGGTCCGATGCTCACGTGCGTACCCAGCATATTAAAGCTGCCCAGTAGCACCTGGGTCTGCAACACCGAGCCTGCGTGGATCAGGTTGCCCCGTCCAAAACGCACTGTCGGCGAGAGGATTGTGCTGGGATGAAAGAGATTGATATAGTCACCGGGCATCTCGTCGAGTTCGAGCAGCATGGTGCGGCGCTTGTCGCCATCGCGGAAGCCCAGCACCCGCTTGATATGCTCATCGCGCAGCAGAATGTCGGCATCCTTGCTGCCCAGCGCAGCCACGATCAGCACGTCACTGATCTCCTGGTTCACTTTTTCCTCTTCCTCACTCAGAAAGCCATAGACCAGCATATCGAGTGAGAGTGTGATGTCGAGGGCAATCCGGGCCGCTACGTCGGTGCCAATAATAATCAGCGGTGTGCGATTGTCTTCCATTGAAAGGAGTTAGGAAACGAGTGTACCCACCTGTTCGCCCTGCACCACACGCATCAGGCTTCCGGGTGCGTTGATATTAAAGACGATGATCGGCAGTTCATTTTCCTGGCAGAGGGTAAATGCGGTCATATCCATCACTGCGAGGCGCTCATGGATGACGTCGGTAAAGGAAATGCGCTCAAATTTGCGGGCATTTTTGTCTTTTTCGGGATCAGCGGTATAAATGCCATCCACGCGGGTACCTTTGAGTACCACATCAGCATCTATCTCGATGGCGCGTAGGCTGGCCGCTGTGTCTGTTGTGAAAAAGGGGTTACCGGTACCGGCTCCGAAAATCACCACACGGCCTTTTTCAAGGTGGCGGATGGCGCGGCGGCGGATATAGGGTTCGCAGATTTTGTCCATGGCAATGGCCGACTGAAGGCGCACCTGGGCACCCCGGCGTTCGAGCGCATCTTGCAGCGCCATGCTGTTGATGACCGTCGCCAGCATCCCCATATAGTCGGAGTGTGCGCGGCCCATACCGGTTTGCTCTCCCTGAATGCCGCGGAAGATGTTTCCACCCCCTACGACAATCGCTACCTGCGCGCCCATGCGGGTCACTTCCAGGATCTGCTCGGCATAGTAGCCCAGCATATCGTTGTCAATTCCGAATTCTTGTTTGCCCAGCAGGGCCTCACCACTAAGTTTGAGCAGGATACGCTTATAGACTAATGCCATGTTATGAATGTGTTACCGCTAATATTACGCATTTACCGGATGCAAAAAGCCCGCCACTGGGGCAAGGGTAAAAAAAAAGAGAGTTTGTTTAAACTCTCTTTTTCATTGAATCTTACAGGATCAACTGGCTCCCAGCTGGACACGCTTGAAAGCGGTCACTTTTACCTCTGCTCCGAGGGACTCTTTTACAAAGTCACCTACGGTTTTGGAGGTGTCTTTGACGAAGTCCTGGTTGAGGAGGGTGTTGTCTTTGTAGAACTTGTTCAGGCGGCCCAGGGCGATTTTTTCAGCCATAGCAGCAGGCTTGCCTTCGTTGATGGCCAGTTCCTTACCGATTTCGATTTCTTTGGTGATGACGTCGGCTGGGACATCGTCTTTGTCGAGGGCGATGGGGTTCATAGCAGCGATTTGCATAGCCACGTCCTTGCCTACGGCAGTTGCGTCTTTTTGCTGCACATTGCTGAATGCCACTACCACACCCACGCGGGCGCCGGGGTGGATGTAGGAAACGACTTTGTCGCCGGAGATACGCTCATAGCGGCTCACGTCAATTTTTTCGCCGATTTTGCCTACGGAGGAGCTGATACGCTCTTCGATAGAGGTACCTTCTACCACGAGTGCCTTGAGGGCATCGATGTCAGCGGGGCTATTCGCTTCGGCAGCATTGGCAATCAGGTTGCCCAGGCCCTGGAAGTCTTCATTGCGGGCTACGAAGTCTGTTTCGCAGTTAAGCTCGATCAGGATAGCTTCATTGCCGGCTGCATTTTCTTTGATAAAAACAGCACCTTCGCGCGCGTCGCGGTCGGCACGGTTGGCAGATACCTTCTGGCCTTTTTTGCGGAGGACTTCGATCGCGAGATCAAAATCACCTTCGGCTTCGCTCAGGGCTTTCTTGCAGTCCATCATACCAGCCCCAGTGATCTGGCGCAGGCGGTTTACGTCTTGTGCAGTGATAGCCATCGGATTATCAGGAATTTTTGGTGAGGATTCGGAAAAAACCGGGGCAAAATTAGCATAAAGCATGGAGAAACAAAATTTTCGGAGAGGGAAAACTGCGGAGGG
>RDXT01000929.1 GCA_004292985.1 Bacteroidota bacterium | reverse complement strand
GTCCGTTCATCAGCCCCTTTTCTGTCTCGCCGATGTATTTCCAGCCATTGCGAAACGTGATCGTGTCGGCCTTGGGTGGCGCGGGATTACGTTCTGTGGAGCCGTTTTTTTGTCCAAAGGCGAGGGCCACACAGGTAGCAAAGAGGAGGATGCAGAAGCTTCTTTTCATAGGGGTTAGGTAGTCTATGTAGGATAATCGAATATTAAACGTGAAACAACACATAAATTATGCTTCACACATTGATTTTAGGAGTAAAATGTACTTTCTTTGTGATAAAATACCATAATTGCTGCCTGATATGAAAAAGATCACGTACCTGATTCAACAAACTGCCCTTCGCTTCGTCAAAGCCTCCGGTATCAAATACCTGGCTGTGATCGCTGCGGCTGCGGTTTGGATGGTATTTTTTGACCGTTACAACCTCGTTTCGCGTCAGAAGCTCCAGACCCAGATCGAGCAACTGAAAAAGGACGAAGCGCACTATCGCACGTCTATCGAAGCCATTGATTATGAGCACGATCAGATTTTCAGCGACAGAGAAGAACTGGAGCGTTTCGCCCGCGAGCAGTACCACCTCAAGCGCGCCAACGAAGATGTGTATCTGATTACAGAACCTAAGGCTGCCCCTGCCGAAGTTGCAGAGAAGCCTGTACAGCCCTGATTTTCAGCCCCTCCCCTACTCTTTCCGGTATATTTTCGCTACATAGCCGCCTCCGGGTGCCAGATGAATCTGTAGTTTTTTGTCCTCTGGCAACGTCAGGCGCTGTATCGTATAGTCAGCCGCATAACGATCCGCATTTACCCCATCGCCACAATACTGAATCTCCCAGGTTCCCGGCCCCAAAAAGCTGAGGTCCAGGCTCATATCGCGGGCTGTCCAGTCGCACATCGCGCCGATGTACCATTCATTTCCCTTGCGCCGGGCTGTCACCAGATAATCTGAAACGGCTGCCTCCAGTATCCGCGTGTCATCCCAGGAGGAAGGCAGGTCTCCCAGAAACTCCATAAAATCCGGATCGCGGTAGCCATCGGAGGGATTGCCCGAAAACATCTGCAAGGGGCTGTCGTAGCACACAAACATGGCCAACTGGTGGCTGCGCGTGCCCTGGCTCATGGTCAGGTAGGTAAGCGGGCGAAAAGTCTCTTTGTTGGCATTGTTGAGCAGGCCCGGCTCGTAGTCCATGGGGCCGGAGACCATGCGGGTAAAGGGCAGAATCAGGTCGTGGTCGGGCGAGGCCTTTTCGGACCAGAGGTTAAATTCAGAACCCATCGCGCCCTCACGGGTGATGGCATTGGGCCAGGTGCGGGTAAATCCGGCAGGTTTAAAAGCCCCGTGAAACATCACCATGATCTTTTCGCGGGCGCAGGCCTCCGCGATGCGGAAGTAAAAATCCACCATCTTCTGGTCGTCGCGGTCCATAAAATCCACCATGATACAGGCCACCTCCCAGCGGCGGAACTGGGCTAAGGCAGAGTCAAGCTGATGGTCTATCGTATTCGCTAAAGTCCAGAGAACCAGGCGGATACCCTTGCTTTTGGCATAGCGGACGATCTCCTCCATGTCCATGCCGGGCCGTATGCGGAAGAGGTCTTCGTCGGCAGACCAGCCATTGTCGAGCATCACATATTCGAGGCCAAAACGCGCCGCAAAATCAATATAATACTTATAGGTCTCCGTATTTACCCCGGCTTTAAAAGGCACATGATAGAGATTCTGCGCCACAATCCACTCCTCCGTGCTCACGCCCGGCTGTATCCACGAAGGATCAGCGATGCGGCAGGGCGAGGCCAGGCGATAGACCAGATCCGACTCGGGCAGAGTCCGGTCATGCTCCGCCACCACCAGCACCCGCCAGGGATAGGTGCGGCGGCCTGCGCATCGGGCAATATACGGTGCGCGCTCCGTCACCAGCATTTGCTCGAAATAGAGCTTCTTTTTTTCCTCCTTCAGCGGATAGCCTGCAAACACCCCTTCAAGGCCCTGCTCCGTTCCCCGCAGAAACATGCCCGGATAGGACTCCAGGTCTGACTCCGTGATCAGCAGTTTCGGCCCCTGCTCAGGCAGCGTCAGCAGCGGTGTGTAGGCGATCCCTTTAGGATTTATCTCACTGATTTTCAATAGTTTATACGGAACCTCGAAGCTCGTGTGAAATACATCCGCATCCAATCTCGGCTCGATTTCGGGAAAATACACCTGCGGATTTCCCGGCAGATGAAAGGCCGCTTGCTCCGACATCACCACCACACTATCTGCAAAGTTTGTTTCCCAACGCCAGGCCAGACCATCGTTATACGCGCGGAATACGAGGCTGTAGCCCTCCTTGAATGGCAGCCGCAACTCGCGGTAGTGGTCCGGGATCAGCGCCCGCTTTTCCCCCAGCGCCGGGCGGATGGTATCGCGCACCTCGCGGGTCTCCGCTTTTTTGACGCGGGCATTTCCCCCCAGTACGAGGCCATTTTGCAGGGTCATGGACAGGGGCGAAGGCAGCAGGATGGGTTTTCCCTTGAAAAAAACGGCATAGGAGGTGCTTGTACCCGTCGCAATCTCCGCCGATATATGTCCATCGGGTGAGGAGAGGCGGTAGGGCGTCTGCGCGGAAAGGAGGGCGCAGGACAGGCAAAGCGATAGTAGGAGTAGGGGCTTTCTCATGGGAGAAATATACGGGGTTGAGGGGAGAGTGGCAAGGGGGGCTTCTGGGGTGTCGCGCTTCGATACGCCTCGAAGACTCGGCTACTCAGCGTGACACCGGGCTCTTCTTGTCACCCTGACTTGTCCCCTTGGGAGTAAGGCTAATTAGCCTGTATCGAAGGGTGACTGGCGGTGTCGCGCTTCGATACGCCTCGAAGACTCGGCT
>RDXT01000928.1 GCA_004292985.1 Bacteroidota bacterium | reverse complement strand
GGTATCAATATCCCCGCAGGCAGCCCGCCCCGTGCGGAGTTGCACCTGTATCACACGAATTTCGGCGGTTCTAATGACGGTGTGCGTATCCAGAACGAAGGCTCCAACGCCCATTACTGGAACCTTTACACCTCCAACACCACAGGCGACTTTGAGTTTTTTAAAAGCGGTATCAAACGGGCCACCATCAACCAGACTTCCGGCGCTTATACTGCCGTGTCCGATGCCCGCCTCAAAACCAACGTCAGCCTGCTGGGCAGTGTGCTGCCAAACGTGATGAACCTTCAGGCCAAAACCTACCAGTACACGGGTACCAATGACCCCCGCTATTTCACCGGATTTATTGCGCAGGAACTGGAAAAAGAGTTCCCGCAGTTTGTCTATTTCGGCGGTGACGACCAGAAGTACTACACCGTGGACTATGCAGGCATGAGCGTGGTAGCGCTGAAGGCCATCCAGGAGCAGCAGAGCGAAATCGAGCGCCTGAACAAAGAGCTGGCTGAACTGAAAACCCTCGTACAGCAAATCGCTTCTCAAAAGTAATCCTTATGAAAAAATACCTTTTCTGGGCCTCCCTGATCCTTTTGGGTGCAGGAGGTCTTTCTGCTCAAACCATTGATCGTCAGGTCATTGGAGCTGCGGGAACCACTTTTCAGACGGCCAGCATTCACCTCGACTTTACGGTGGGAGAAAGTGTGGTTCCGACGGTCGAGGCAGGTTCCTTTATTCTGAACCAGGGTTTCCAGCAGGGCGACCTGAACAAAGTGGGGATCGAAGACCTTGCGGAAGTGAAGTATGTTCTGTTTCCCAACCCGACCTACGGCCTTGTGACCCTGCAACTGGAATCTGCCAAAAACCTCAGCCTTTCGCTGGAAGTAACCGATGCGTCCGGCAGAATCGTGGCTATTCCCCGGCAGCAATTGTTACTCACAGGCAGCCTCGAAACCCGGATTGATTTAAGCCCGCTGGCTGAAGCGACCTATTTTATTACCCTACGCGAGGAAAACGGACAAGGCGTCCACACCTTCCGGATACAAAAACTAAACTAAGCATCTCCTAACTCCTTTTGAGAATGACTAAGCATCTGTTATATCTGTTTACGGGAGTCCTGATGTGCCTGCTGATTTTCAGCACGCAAAACCTTCAGGCTCAGGTCAGGGGCATCAATTACCAGGCTGCCGCCCGCGACAACAGCGGTGTGCTGCTGGTAAACCAAAGCCTTAATTTTCAGGCATTTATCCGAAGCGGCTCTCCCTCCGGAACGATTGTGTACAGCGAAAACCATTCACCTGTAACCAATGCGTTTGGCCTGTTTGATGTGGAAATCGGCGCAGGAACTCCGGTTTCAGGAACCTTTGCCAACATAGACTGGGCATCGGCACGCCATTACCTTGAGATAAAACTCAACAGCGTCAGCATGGGTGTGGTCGAACTCGTATCTGTGCCGTATGCAAAAGTGGCTACTGACATGAAAATCAGCACCCTGACCGATGTGGGCAATACGGCCCCTGCAAATGGTCAGGTGCTCAAATGGAACGGAACGGAGTGGGCCCCGGGAAATGACGACCTTGGCGGCGGCGGCGGCAACAGCTATGTCGCAGGCAGCGGTATCAACATCAGCGGTCTGACCATTTCCAATACCGGAGATACAGACGGAAGCGATGATATCCTCACTACAACCCCCGCAGGCGGCGACCTGAGCGGCAACTATCCCAACCCGGCAGTTGTGCGCATTCAGGGCAGCCCTGTTTCACCCACTACGCCTGTCAGCGGCCAGGTGCTTAAGTACAATGGCTCACAATGGGCGGCTTCGGCGGACAATGTCAATGACGCTGACCCTGACCCGACCAATGAAATTCAGACCCTTTCGCTCTCCGGTGCAAACCTGAGCCTGAGCAATGGCGGCGGCTCCGTTACCTTGCCCACAGGCACTACCTACACCGCCGGCACCGGCATCAGCCTCGCAGGCAATGCCATCACCAATACGGGTGACACGGATGCTTCGAACGACATCACCAATACCACGGGTGCAGGCGGCGACCTTTCAGGTACCTATCCCAGCCCCATTGTCAATGGAATCCGGGGCGTAACGGTCTCTCCCACAGCTCCTGCCAGCGGACAGGTACTCACGTTCAACGGCACCCAATGGGCAGCTACTGCCATTCCTGCCGACGGCGACGGATCTTCCACTAACGAACTTCAGACCATTTCGCTTACAGGAGCCACCCTCTCCCTGAGCAATGGCGGCGGCTCTGTGGTGCTTCCTACCGGAACCACCTACAGTGCTGGCACGGGCATCAGCCTGGCAGGTAACTTCATCACCAACACGGGAGATACCGATGCTTCAAACGACATCACGAGCAGCACAGCGGCGGGCGGCGACCTCACAGGAGGCTATCCCAACCCGACCGTGGACGGCATCCGGGGCGTAGGCGTTTCTACTACGCTTCCCACCACAGGTCAGGCCCTTGTCTATAACGGCACCCAATGGGCACCCGCTACGGTTTCCAGCGGCGGCAGCTATACCGCAGGCACGGGAATCGGCATCAGCGGAACGGTAATCAGCAACACAGGCGATACCGATGCCAGCAACGACATTACCAACACCACCACGGCGGCAGGTGACCTTAACGGTACCTATCCCAACCCGACGGTGGATGGTCTTCAGGGCAATCCGGTGGCTAATACAGTTCCATCTACCAACCAGGTACTGAAATGGAACGGCACCCAGTGGGCACCCGCCGCAGATGCCGGAACGACCTACACCGCAGGTACAGGTATCGGCGTAGCCGGTACGGTGATCAGCAACACGGGCGACCTGAGCAATACCAACGAAATTCAGACCCTTTCGCTCTCC
>RDXT01000927.1 GCA_004292985.1 Bacteroidota bacterium | reverse complement strand
CCCGAATTTATGCGCCGCATGCGCGACATGGCCGCCGTGGGCGGTGGGGGCATGGACTTTTTTGCCAACCAGCCCGAAATGCTGAACCTGGTCGTGAATACCCGCCACCCGCTGGTGCAGAGCCTCGCCGATACCGACAATCCGGGCTTAGCCAAACAACTCATTGACCTGGCGATGCTGTCTCAAAACCTGCTCCAGGGCAAGGAACTGACCGATTTTATCCGCCGCAGCGTGGAGATGATCAAGGCCTAAGGAAAGCGACAGAATGCGGACAGGGTTTACAGTAGGAGGTTCGCCTCATTCTGTAAACCCTGTTTTTTATATGGGGCTTCGGCCAGGCTCAGTAGGGTGGCTTCGACATAGCTCAGCCACCATGGAATCAATCCTGTAAATCCCGTAAATCCTGTCTCAATATGATGGCTTCGGCTTAGCTCAGCCACCATAGACTGAATCCTGTAAATCCCGTAAATCCTGTCTTCTATCCTCCAACCCCCATCACCACTTCGGAGCAAACTCCAACTGGGTAGTCTTAAACGCAGACTTAGGCGCTTTATACGACACCGTCACATCCTTCAGCACCTCAAACTCAGGCTTGATCTGGCCGAAAATATCCGCGTGCGTTTCATAGCGCATATCCAGACCCGCAGCGCGGGCGACTTTCGAAATCAGCAGCCAGGCGGGCAGCACATCGAAGATATGGTCGAGGTTGCGCCAGCGGTCCACCGCCACAGCGCCCTTGTCGAGACGGCTCTTAGGCAAACGCATCCACTGCTCAGGGGTCATCTGGCGGAACTGGCGGGCCAGCGTCGAAACCTGCGCAATCTGTTTGAAATTGATATACACCCCTTCGGCTTCGAGAGACATCGCCGCTGGCAGCAGCACATCCACAAAGGAGTGTCCGCTCTGGTATTGATAGCCATGCACAAGGCTGGTCACAGCGCTGAGTTCCTCTTCGCCCAGTTCCGCAAATGCGCGGTCATTTTCGAGGGAGTAGAGGAATGACACTTCGCGGGACTTCAGTTTAGACTTGAGGTCAGATAGTTCAAGTGGGTGAAAACCAAGCAGTTCGCAGGAAGCTGCATTGGGCGTGCGGTCATCCTGGATCAGCCAGTTGTCGCCATGTCCCGCCTCGATGTGCGGGATATAATAGATGTCGGATACGCCCAGCTGAGCGGCAAGTTCGCGCAGCGCGTAGTTGCTTTCGAGCGAAGCGTAGGCCGAGCCGAGCAGCAGGGTCTGGCCGCTGCGGCCTTTGAGCAGAGCTGCCGCCTGTTTGATTCCTGTTTCAAAATCTCCGACCGGAATCCCGCCCTTGAGGCTAATGCCCGAAACGCGGTTTTCGTTGTAGATGTCCACATTCAGGCGGTGGGCATCGGGCAGCCAGTACTTGTTGATGACCTGATTTTCGCGGGGCGTAATGCGCAGCACTTTGTTGTCGCGCACCCATACGTGGATGTTGGTGCCCGTGCTGTCATTGATATCTATGGCGGGCGAATGGTTCATTTCCCATACGCGGGCCTTAAAGCGGTGGGCGCGGCTGGTGAGGGCACCTACCGGGCAGATGTCTATGACATTCATCGAATATGGCTCGTCGAAGGACTGTCCGGGCGCAGTGCCGGGGCAGTTTTTTTCACCCCGTCCTACGATGGAGAGCTGGTTCGACTTGGAGATTTCTTCTGTAAAGCGGGTGCAGCGGGTGCAGTTGATGCAGCGCTCTTCGTCGAGCATGACACGGGGGCCAAGCTCCACGCGCTTGTTTTTGTGGCCCTTGGTCGCTTCGAAGCGGGAGCCTTCGGGTCCATATTTATAGGTCCAGATCTGGAGGGGGCACTCGCCGGCCTGGTCGCAGATGGGGCAATCCAGGGGGTGGTTGATGAGCATATACTCCAGCACGCCTTTCTGGGCGATGCGGATTTTTTCGGAGGTGCGGTGCGTCTTGACAAAAAGACCGTCGGCCAGCGGCTGGTTGCAGGAGGTCATCGGCTTGGGGAACCATTGCACGACCGGATTTCCCTGATCGTCATACATAAACTCCCCCGTCTCCCGGTTTTTCTGATGGTTACCGATCTCTACCAGGCACATGCGGCAGTTGGTAGGGATACTCATCGCCGGATGGTAGCAGAAATAGGGAATCTCGATTTGCTGGTCCAGCGCAAACTTTAGCAGGCGGTTCTGGCCGTCGAACTCTATGGTTTGGCCGTCAATCGTTACCTTGGGCATACATGCGTGTATAAAGAATCGTGGCTAAGTTAGGGAGTTTTTTCGCTAAATAAAATGAAAGGTGTGGCCTTTCGCACAGCTTACGTTTTCGCAGCCTTCGCGCAAACACTTTTGAGACTTGTGAGTAATATAAAGGCTGAGTTCCGTAATTTGGCCTTTGTTTCCGAATCACACCCACCGAAGTTATTTCCTATGAGCAATAAAGTATGGCTGATTACCGGCGTTTCGACCGGGCTGGGCCGTTTTCTCGCTGAGGCTGCCGCCCAGAAAGGCTACACAGTAGTTGGCACGGTGCGCAAGCAGGAGCAGATCGCCTCTGTGGACGCGCTTGTTCCCGGCAAAACCTTTGGCTACCTCCTCGATGTAAATAAGCATGCACAGGTAGAGCAAGTCGTAGAAGAGGTGGCAGGCCGTTTCGGGCGGATAGATGTACTGGTAAATAATGCCGGATATGGTCTTTTTGGCGCAGTCGAAGAAGTGAGTATTGAAGAAGCCCGCGAGCAGTTGGAAACAAATGTATTTGGCGCGCTGGCGATGACCCAGGCCGTGCTGCCCCTCATGCGCGCACACCAGTCGGGACACATTCTCCAGATTTCCTCACAGGCAGGCATCGCCTCCACCCCCGGACTGGGCATCTACAA
>RDXT01000861.1 GCA_004292985.1 Bacteroidota bacterium | reverse complement strand
GATCCGCATCTGGCGGTACTGGTAGGGACTGAAATTCAGGGAGTTATACGTGAGTGCATCGCGCATGCCCTTCATCATCCGCTGGAGGTTGTACTCGTGGCCCTTGTGGTAATAGATTTCGAGCGGGATCGTCTGGCCTGCGGGGCTGGTCCAGGTTTCGCGCAGCACCTCGTAGCGGGCCGAGACCATCGAGTAAAAATTGGCCATCGGAATGTCCATTTTGTAATGGAAATAGCGGCGGTTGCCTTCGGTCCACTCTTTTTGCAGGTAGCCGGGTGCAATGGCGATCTGGTCGGGCGAGGTGCCCATCACGATCTCAAAGCGGATGCGGTCAGAGTTGTCGCCGAAAAGGCTGTTGCGCAGGGCGAGGCTGTCGTTGCGCTCAGGCAGGCGCTCTTTGGGGGCGAGGCCTTGCTTGCGGCGTTTGTTGTCGTCGGCCAGCTCGGCGCCTTCCTGGTAGCCCAGTTGGGGAAACACCATATTGTTAAAGAAGGTGCCATTTTCCAGCACGGTGGTATTGGTAGGGCCTTCCTCAAATCCGGTGGTGGTAAATTTCACCTTAAAATTCATCCGGATACTGTCGCCCGCCGCCAGGGGCTGGGGCAGGGTATAGACTTTGTAGAAAAACCGATCGTAGGCTTCTTTGACCGCAAGCTCCTGATTGTCAGCGCCTCCGGGCAGGGATACATTCAGGTACTCCAGGGCGAGCTGGCGGTCATTGTTGAGCTGGATATGCAGGTCGCTGATCGCTTCGAGGGTTTTGTTTTTGAGGATATAATAGCCTTCTGCCGTATAGTCGCGGCTTTCGGGGTAAATGTCCACCTTCATGCTTGTCTCCACGATCCGGGGTTTGAGCACCTTTTCGTACTTTTTGAGCGTCTTTTCATATTCAGCCTGCTCTTTTTCCTGCGCGTCGGAGTTGGCGTAGCTGTTGACCACGGTGGTATTGTATAAAATATACGCACCCGATCCGACAAACAAAATCACCGCCGAAAAGGCAAAAATGAGCAGGGGCCGCGAAAAACGCCGGGCTGCCAGTTTGCTGCGGGTTTTGAGCAGGGTATCGGTACCACGCACGGAAAAGACGGTTCCTACGGCAAAAAATACCGCCGCGAGGCAGGCCCAGTAAAATTTGTACCAGGCAAAACGCGGGATAAAGTGCCCGAAGGTATTCATATCAGAGTACGAACCCAGGCTGCCGGAGGCGAAGCGGAACAGCCCATGCTCCAGGCCGATATTGCCCATGACCAGCGTAAAGATGAAAAAGAGGGCAAATACGGCGTGTCCGGCAAATTTATTGTTCACCAGCGACTGGATAAAGAGGCCCAGCAGGGTAAACAGCACCAGAAACAGCAGACGGCTGCCGTAGAGGGTTTTGATATAGACTGGCAATTCAAATTTAAAATAGCCATATGAGGCCTGTATGGCTATGCCCGCCAGCAGCAGCACGGTCAGCAGGGTAAGGTGTACGCCCACAAAACCCAGAAATTTACCCGCCATCGTCGAGAGGTCTTTCACGGGGGTGGTATCGTAAATCTGGTCTATGCGCAGGTCGCGTTCTTTCCAGATCAGCTCTCCGGTATAAAAAATGAGAATGATGATAAAAAACAGGTTAAATCCCTCCAGCAGTTCGAGCACGGTGTAGGTGGTCGGGTAGCCGCTCTGGCCGTAGAGCTGGTTGACATAGGGCGCGTTGATGGCTGAGATGGTGATGCCCACAAGCGCAATGGCGATAAAGGGCAGGGAGCGGACAATCTCGCGGTAATAGAGGCCGGAGAGCGAAAGTACCATGCGGAGCTGAGGCAGGAAGCCCAGTTGCTGGTGTACCTGTGGCAGGGCTGTTTTGATGGACAGATTTTCCTGCGTTTCGGCTTTTTGCTTGCGGCGGCCTCCTTTGCTGACCTGGTTAAAGGAAAAACCGAAGTAGGTACCGACCAGCGCCAGCAGACCCACTGCCGCCCAGATCAGGCGGTTTTGCAGCATGATACCCGTCAGCGGCACTACCTGCGTGTTTTGCTCGGCCACCGTCCAGTAGCGGGTGATGGCCTCCAGGGTATTAAGCGCAAATGGGTCCAGAAGCGCCACTACATCGCGGTTTTCGAGGTTTCGCGTAACCGTATCCACCGCCAGGTAAAAGCCCAGCAGGATAATGCCCTGAAGGTAAACGAACAGAATGTTGCGGCTCAAGGTTCCCCCGGCAAAAAAGAGGGCGCTCAGGGTAAATACCATCGGCAGCACGAAGGCAAAAAAGGGCTGAAAGACATAACCCACATTCACGGGAAGCATTTTTTCGGCATCGAGCCAGGGCATAAAGGACCCCAGCAAAATGCCCAGCGGCATCCCCAGAAAAACGACCATCGTTACCAGGAGGGATCCCAGATAGCGCCCGAACAGATAGTCGCCTTTTTTGATTGGCGTTGTAAAAATCATGGCATCTGTCCGGTGCTCAAAGTCGCGCAGCACAGCTACGCCCATCAGGGCCGAGACCACAAACATGCCCAGCAGCGCCGATAGCGCAATGCTCATAATCGCCAGCACGGTGGGTGCATTTTCCTTTACCTGACCTGATCCGGCACTGAAAAAGTCTTCTACGGCCATCGCCATAAAGCCCAGCACCAGCATCAGGAAAAAGTAGATATACGTCGCCGGACGCGCCAGCCGGTATTTCAGCTCAAATTGAATGATACGTAACAGCATGATATACAGGCTTATGCGTGGGTTTTAATGCCGAGAATATGTGAAAAATAGACGTTTTCCAGTTCGGGTTCTACGGCATCGAAGGTCGCGTCGGGCTGGCTTTCGCTCAGCACGTGGATCAGGGGCTGTCCGGCCACCATTTTATCTGAGATCACGTTGAAATTTTGCTTGTAGGCTTCCAGCTCGTCTTTGGGTACGCGCTTGCGCCAGACCCGGCCTTTGAGCTGGTCTATGGCCTGGAGGGGGTGACCATTCATCAGAATTTTGCCGCCATTAATAATGGCCATGTCGGTGCAAAGTTCCTTCACATCGTCCACGATGTGGGTGGAGAGGATCACGACGGCATTTTCACCCAGTTCGGAGAGGAGGTTGTGAAAGCGGTTGCGTTCTGCCGGATCGAGGCCTGCGGTCGGCTCATCCACGATGATCAGTTTGGGGCTGGCGATGAGCGCCTGCGCGATGCCGAAGCGCTGGCGCATGCCGCCGGAGTATCCGCCGAGGTTTTTCTTGCGGTGCTGCCAGAGGTTGGTGCGGTTGAGCAGGGCTTCGACCAGGGTTTTGCGCTCGCCTTTGTCGGTGATGCCTTTGAGCACTGCCAGGTGGTCGAGCAGCATTTCGGCGCTTACGCGGGGATAGACCCCAAATTCCTGGGGCAGGTAGCCCAGTGTGCGGCGGATTTCGTCTTTTTGGGTGAGCAGATTGATCTGACCGAGAAATACTTCGCCCGAATCAGGCTCCTGCAGCGTAGCGAGGGTACGCATGAGGGTGGATTTACCGGCGCCATTGGGGCCCAGCAGGCCAAACATGCCCGGCTGTATGGTCAGAGATACGTCCTGCAGCGCCTTTACGCCGTTGGAGTAGGTCTTGGAGAGGTTGCGAATGAGAAGTTCCATATAATCGAAGAGGAATAAGGGTCGGAAAAGGTTGCTTGTCGGATTAAGGTTGTTTGGCCAGCCATATCGCACGCATGCGGCTTTGTCCGGCGTCGGGGTTTGCCAGCCACTCTACGTAGTGGTTCACTTTGGTGCTTTTGTACTCCACTTTAATGGGCAGAGAGATCGTTTTATCCTTGCGGATCACCTTCATTTTGGCCGTTTCTCCTTCTTTGAGGTAGTTGCCGTTTTCGTCGCGGAAGGTTTTTTCATAGCTGGAGCCGGGCAGCATGCGGTCGCCGGGTTTCAGGCCCGCCCACTCCTCTTTACCTGTGCTTTTGACGTATAAATTCATCAGACTCATCTGTACATCGTTGTCTTTGAGGGGGTTACGGGGCATTGATACCTCGGCGGAGGCAGCGTAACTCACCCCCACAGGCGCGAGGCCCTTGCTCAGGTCCCAGTCGTTGCGGCCTTCGATATAGGTGTCGAACCATTGCTGAAGGTCGGGATGTACTTCGGCGACAAATTCTTTGATAAAGCTGTTTTCGTCGAAGGATTTATCTGCTCCGTAGCGGCTTCGCAGGGTCAGCACCACGTCTTTTAAGGTTTTTTTGCCATCTGTCAGGCGAATAATCTCAATGTCGAGCAGCAGGCCCAGCACAGCCCCCCGGTCATAGACGTGGTTGTACTGTTTTTCATACTTTTTCTCTAATACGTTGGCGCTCATTTCGGCAAAAGACATCTTTTGTGCCGGATAAGAGGAACCGCTTTTAATTTTGCTCTGAATAACATCCGTAAAATACGCCGTTTCGGTCATCAATCCGCCCTGGACCTGGATCAGCCCGGCAAAATACTCCGTGATGCCCTCATACAGCCAGAGGTGGCGGCTCATCACCGGATTTACATAATTAAAATCGCCAATGTGCTGAGAATGAAGGCCCAGCGGTGTAACGATGTGCATAAATTCGTGGATGGCCACATCCTTGATCTGGCTTTCGATGCTCATCATCTCCAGCCCGAAATCGGGCAGATAATACACCGAAGAGTTGCCATGCTCCAGCGCCCCGAAGCCCTTGCCCCGGAATTCGCTGACCAGTTTCAGAATATCGCCCAGGCCAAAATTGGGGTCGAGCAGGGTTTTGCCCGTTTCGCGGTAGTCCTTGATATAAAACAAAAACGCGTAGCGGTCCACCGGAAGCTCCGGCAGAAACTTCGCAATCGCCACCATAGACTCTTTCAGTTCATTGTAAATGCGGCCCGCCAGTTTTTCGCCCGTTTCGCTATAGACCATGATCTGCACGCGGGTATTATTCACCATAAAACTCGCCGTATCTGTCCCGGCAAATAAAATCGGGCAATCGATCAGCTGGTGATAATCTTTGGCTTTAAATACCTGTTTCTCAGCCCCTTCACTGCGGGTTTCCATCGCGCTGAGGCCATGAAGTGCAGCCGGTTTACTCACCGTAATTTCATAGGGCAGTTCTTCCATTCCTTCAAAAAAACCGAAGAAACCGCCATTGTTCATCACGAAGTTTTTTCCCGCTTCGATATTGGTCCCTGCGGGTTCGAAAATGGGGTCTTTTTTCACCTCCGCATCGAAGGTATCATCCACTTTGTAGGTGATTTTTACCGCCTGATCCGCTCCTGCGATCCGGAAGCCATTATTGCCCGTTTTCGTAACCACCAGCGCTTTTCCGCTGGCATCGAGCGCCTGAAAATCAGCGATAAATCGGCCATAATCCTCTGTGGCATAGGTCCCCGGCACCGTCGCCGGAAAGTAAAAAGTCGCCTCCGCCTGCGACAGCTTCGGCACTGAAAGCGACACCGACACCTGGTCATTTTGCACCCGTGCCAGGTCCACCTGATAGCTATACGTTTGCGCCTGTACATGGGCCGCCGCCAGCAGGCACATACTGAAAAGAAGAATCCGTTTATACATATCGTAGGATCATTGGTAAATAAAGGTATCAGATTTGTCGCTATATACCATGATTTCATACTTCAGGGTTTCGTAAAATCTGCCATACCCCTGAAATTGACGGTCAAGTGAAAGCGGGCTTCGGTAAAGTGGGGGAAGGGTGGTCCTTCGTTGGGTCATCCTTCGATACAGCCTATTTAGGCTTACTCAGGATGACAGGAACATTACAGTGCCATCCTGAGTGCCGAGTCTTCGAGGCGTATCGAAGGATGGCACGAGGGAGTCACCCTTCGATACAGCCTCATGAGGCTTATCCCCAAGGGGACAAGTCAGGATGACAGTAACAGCCCGGTGTCACGCTGACTTGCCCCTGTGGGGGTAGCCGAGTCCCCGAGGCGTATCGAAGCGCGACACAAAAGCCTACAAACCCAATAGACTAAATATATTTTTGCAAAACCCCTCCCTTTTCCGATATTTGGTAAATTTTTCTCCCGTTATGACCCGCGTCTATCTCGACAATGCCGCCACTACACCCCTCGACCTGGAGGTGTTTGAACACATGAAGCCCTGGCTGCTGGATTTTGTAGGAAATCCCTCCTCTACCCACTCCCACGGGCGGCACATCCGCAATGCCATCGAGCAGGCGCGGCGGAGCATTGCCCAGCAACTGAATGCCTCGCCACTGGAGATTTTTTTACCAGCGGCGGTACCGAAGCTGACAATACGATCATTTTCGGGGCGGTAAAGGCCTATGATCTTAAACATATCATCAGCACCCGTATCGAGCACCATGCGGTCACGCACCCGCTGGAGCACCTGGAGACCAAGGGCATTGCCGTTACCTGGCTCGAAACGGACGAAAAAGGCAATATTGACCTGAACGATCTGGAGCAGGCCCTGGCTACAAACCCCCGCAGCCTCGTGTCGCTCATGCACGCCAATAACGAAGTAGGCACCCTCTGCGACCTGATGGAAATCGGCGAAGTATGCAAACGCTACGATGCCCTGCTGCACTCAGACACCGTGCAGACGATGGGACAGATTCCCTTCGACCTCAGCCAGTTACCCGTACATTTTATCACCGGGGCGGCACATAAATTTTATGGTCCCAAAGGCGTGGGCTTTATGTACGTGCGCAAGGGCGTGAAACTGCATGCGCTGATCGAAGGCGGTTCCCAGGAGCGCAACCTGCGGGCGGGTACCGAAAATCCGGCGGGAATCGTGGGAATGGCCTATGCCCTTGAAAAATGCTACCGCACGCTGGAGCACAAAAATGCCCACCTCTGGGACCTCAAGCACTATATGATGGCGCGCCTGAACGCCGAGATGCCGGGCGTGGCCTTTCATGGCGAAACGGAGGAGGGGCGCTCGATCCCGACGGTGCTGAATGTATGTCTGCCCTGTGGCGAGGACGATTGTATGTTGCTCTTTAACCTGGACCTGCTGGGAATTTCGGCTTCGGGTGGTTCGGCCTGCACTTCGGGTGCCAACCAGGGATCGCATGTGCTACGGGGCATGAAAGTGCCTGCGGTGAACATGAAAAATGCGGTACGCTTTTCCTTCGGTGTGCAAAATACCCGCGAGGAAGTAGATTTTGTGGTGGGCAAACTGCGCGAGATTATGCAGCAGCCCGTGATATGACAGGGGAAACAAGGAACAGGGAACAGGGTACAGGGATCAGTTTTTAAAGCCCTGACGGGGCGCAATAGGTCAGCAAGGGGTATCGCCCCTTGTACTTTTAAGGATGGATTTTCGTATATATATAGTATATTGAAGGCAAAATTGAGCCATGCAGCCCACAGTTCAGACTTACTTTACCTATAAGGACTATCTCCTCTGGGACGATGCCAAACGCTATGAGCTGATCCGGGGCATCCGGATAGAGATGTTGCCTGCGCCGTCAAGAAGGCACCAGACCATATCTGGCAATGTCTATTTTCATTTGCGTACCTATATGGCAGGGAAGGGAGTGCCTTGTCAGTTGTTTGTCGCTCCCTTCGATGTGCGTTTACCGCGCCTGAGCAGCGATCCGGACAAAAATGAGGTTTTTACGGTGGTACAACCGGACCTTTGTATTGTCTGCGACCCCTCGAAGCTCGACGAGCGCGGCTGCCTCGGAGCGCCTGATCTCGTGGTGGAGATTTTGTCCAAAAACAGCAAATACGATGTCGAGGATAAATTTGAGCTGTATGAAGAGGCGGGCGTAAAAGAATACTGGATCATTCACCCCGAAGAAGAGACCCTGACCGTCTTTCGCCTCGATGAAAAAGGCCAGTTCAGCGGCGGGCGGATCTTCTCCAACCAGGCCGAGGTGAAGCCTTCCATTTTTGAGGACTGCACCATAGATATGAAAAAAGTGTTTGAACATTGACCCGGCAGTTTCGTATAACAAAAGCTGTTTGGGTTGTGTTATAAAAAACAACTTGTATCTTTTTGTACAAGCAGCGTACTTTACGGTCCAATAAAATCAACAATTCCGATATGTATCCCCGTGAACTTACCGCACCGATGTCTGCCGAGCTGGTTAGCGCCGGAGTATCCGAGCTTCACAGCCCGGAAGAAGTAGTATCCGTGCTCGACCAGCAGGAAGGTACTACGCTGTTGGTTGTGAACTCTGTCTGTGGCTGTGCCGCAGGCGCTGCCCGTCCCGGAGTGATCGCTTCGCTCAGAAGTGAAAACCTGCCTGACCGCGTGGTGACTGTGTTTGCCGGCGTGGACAAAGAAGCCACCCAGAAGGCACGCGAATACCTGCTGCCCTATCCTCCTTCTTCGCCCGCGATTGCACTCTTTAAAGATGGCAAACTCGTGCACATGATCGAGCGACATCATATCGAAGGCCGCCCTGCCATGATGATCTCTGAGAATCTGAAGGCCGCCTACGAAACCTACTGCAAGTAACCTCTGTAAAGCTATCCCACCGGATAGCTTTCTTTTTTTAGTTTGCCGACAGACGATAGATGCCCCTCAGTTCGCGGCCCTGCTGTGCATAGTCCATGCCATAGCCGACCACGAAGTCAGGAGCGATCGAGAATCCGATAAAGTCCGGAGCCTGTGTGCCCCGGTAGTTGTCGGGCTTAAACAGCAGCGAAGCCAGACGGACCGATTTCGGGCTTTGCTGCGAAAGGTGCTCCCGGAAAAAATCGGTCGTGTAGCCTGTGTCCACGATGTCTTCTACAATAATTACATCGCGATCTTCCACTTCGATTTCCATACCGAGCAGAATCTGCGCCGTTTCGGAACTGATCATCTGGTCTCCGTAGGTAGAGATGCGGATAAACTGTACTTCGGGCTGCACCGTGAGGCGCCGCACAAGGTCAGCCGCAAAGAGAAAAGCCCCATTGAGTACCACAATCAGCAAAGGCCGGAGTTCGGCATAGGCCAGATTGATCTCGGTGGCGATTTCATCCACGCGCGCAAGGATTTGTTCCTCCGGAATGAACATTTCAAACTGCTTGTCCCGGATGCTGATGAGTTGGGTGCTTTCGATATACATATGCGGTGTAAAAGGCTGCTATCAAGTTACGCATTAACCATGAAAAAAATAAAAACCCTTCTTAATGATTCTGTAAACTACGCTTCATTCCGGGTTAATTTTCGTATCTTTGCATAACTAAATTTGCCATACCTGTGAGCGACGCTATCAAGCACGAATGCGGTATCGGGCTTATCCGCCTGATGAAGCCTCTTGATCATTACGAGCAAAAGTACGGCAATGCTCTCTGGGGCTTGCAAAAAATGTACCTCCTGATGGAGAAACAGCGTAACCGGGGGCAAGACGGTGCCGGACTCGCTACCATCAAGCTCAACATGAAACCCGGTCACCCCTACCTGCACCGGATACGCGACAACCATCCCGGCCCCTGGACCAACCTCTTCCGGCAGGTGGACGAGCGTCTCGAAGAGGTGAAAAAACGATTTCCCGACACCTGGAGCGAGGCCGAAACGCTGAAACAAAACTTCGAATGGGCCGCCGAAGTGATGCTGGGACACCTCCGCTACGGCACCCACGGCAAAAACAGCATCGAAGCTGTGCATCCGGTCATCCGACCCAATGAATACACCACCCGCAGCCTCGCTGTCGCTGGTAACTTCAACCTCACCAACGTAGATTACCTCTTCCAGAAGCTCGTAGAGCTGGGCCAGCACCCGCGCTACATGACGGATACGGAGACCATTCTGGAGCGTATCGGACATTTTCTGGACGTGGCCAATGAGCACCTCTACGACAAACTCAAGCTCACAGGCTATACCCGCAATGAAATTGCCCGCCTGATTTCAGAAGAACTTAACCCGATCAAAGTCATCCGCAATGCCGCCAAAGTGTGGGACGGAGGCTATGTCATCGGTGGGGTAGTGGGGAATGGAGACGCATTTGTGCTGCGCGACCCCAATGGCATCCGCCCCTGTTATTACTATATCAATGACGAAGTGATGGTGGCCGCATCTGAGCGCGCTGCGATCAGCACTATTTTCCATCTGCACCCTGACGAGATTGAAGAGCTGAAACCCGGACACGTCATCAGTGTCAAGGGCAGCACGAATCAGGTGAAAATCAAGGAGTTCACGGAGCCGGGCGAAAAACTGGCCTGCTCCTTTGAGCGGATCTACTTCTCCCGCGGAACAGGCGCGCATATCTACAAAGAGCGCAAAGCCCTGGGTGCCGCCATTGTGCCACGGGTGCTGATGTCCATTGACCACGACCTCGAAAATACCGTATTCGATTTTATCCCCAATACGGCTGAAAGTGCGTTTCTGGGCATGATCAAGGGCCTGG
>RDXT01000926.1 GCA_004292985.1 Bacteroidota bacterium | reverse complement strand
GTTATTTCCATGCCAAATATGATTTATCTTGCAATAATGTTAAAAATAATAGCAAATCTAAGGGCCTGATTATCTGCAATTTTTACGCCCCAAACCCGCCCTACACCCATGAACCGACTTCTTCCGGCGGCCCTGCTATCGGGTCTGATCCTGCTGATAGATTTTTACGCATTCCGGGGCGTAAAAACGGCAACTCATTCTCTGGCGCCCCACTGGCGGTACCTCTTGCATGGACTCTACTGGACGACCTCGGCACTCACCCTCGCGGCAGTGCTGAGCTACAACCTGATCCCTGCCCAGGCACTGGGCCGGGGCGGCAGGGCCCTGCTGATGGGCTGGATATTTGCCCATCTTTTTTCGCGGCTGCTGTTGCTGCTCTTTGTGCTGGCCGACGATCTACGGCGGCTGGTGGTCTGGGTGGCGGGTCTGTTTTCAGCCAAAAGCGCGGGAAGCGCCGGAAACCCCATTTCCCGGTCTGAATTTCTCTCCAAAAGCGGATTGATTGCTGCGGCCCTGCCCTATGTCGCTGTTACGCGCGGATTTCTCAAAAGCGCCCACGACTACCAGGTGCTGAAGCGGACCGTGTATCTGCCCCATTTGCCCGCGTCTTTCGATGGGATCCGCATCGCGCAGATTTCGGACATTCATGCCGGGAGCTTCTGGGACCGCGACGCGGTGATCCGGGGCATCGGGCTGCTAAATGCGCAAAAGCCTGATATGGTGTTTTTTACGGGCGACCTCGTGAACAACAGCGCCGAAGAAATGCAGCCTTATACAGAGGTGTTTATGAAAATCGAGGCACCCTTAGGCGTGTATTCGGTGCTGGGCAACCACGACTATGGAGACTATTCGTCCTGGCCCTCTCCCCAGGCCAAGGTGGACAACCTTCAGCAACTCAAAGATACCCACAAGGCGATGAGCTGGGAGCTGCTACTGAATGAAAACCGTATCATAGAGCGAAACGGCGAATCTATTGCCGTGATAGGCATCGAAAACTGGAGCGCGATGGCGCGTTTTCCCAAATACGGCAAACTCGACCAGGCCCTCGCGGGCAGCGAAAAAGCCGCTGTAAAACTGCTGCTCTCCCACGATCCCACCCACTGGCGGGCACAGGTGCTGGGCCACCGCCCCGAAA
Source organism: Bacteroidota bacterium (assembly GCA_004292985.1). Lineage (GTDB taxonomy): Bacteria > Bacteroidota > Bacteroidia > J057 > J057 > RDXT01. Next base: position 2,422 of record RDXT01000926.1, on the reverse strand, counting down.
TTGATCTGATGTTTGCAGGCCACACCCACGGCATGCAGTTTGGCTTCGAGATCGGCAAATTCCGCTGGAGTCCCGCACAATGGATTTATAAAGAATGGGCTGACCTCTACCAGGAGGCCTCGCAATACCTGTATGTAAATCGGGGCTTCGGCTACCTGGCCCTGCCGGGGCGCATCGGCATTTTACCCGAAATCACCCTGCTGGAACTGCGCAGAGGAGAGGCACCCGCGACCACCTGATTTTTTCACCCCACCATTTCCGGATCTATGTTACACCTGCTGAATGGCGACTCGACCCTTGAAACATTTCGCAGTTCGGGCATCGGAAAAGACGATGATGTGGAAGTGTGGCGTGAAATGCTCTCCGAAGGTCCGGTAAGCTATGACACCGCGCAGGAGGATTTTCAGAAAACCCGGCTGGCCTTTTTTCACAAAATAGGGGTCAGCGAAGAAGAGTACGAACGCCTCTCCGGACCGGGCTGGAAAACCCTGGCCCGATTTACTCGCTGGGAGGACGTGACCCTCTGGTTTGAATATGATGTCTTTTGCCAGATCAACCTGATCGCCCTGCTCAGCCGGATTCACCATACCTCCCGCTGGAATACCGCTATTTTTCTCGTTTGCACAGGCGATCTGCCGGGCTACCCCAGGCGCATGGCCCTCGGCGAACTCGATGCCGCGCTCTATCCGGAGCTGTATGACTCGAAGATCATGGTCTTTGAGGAAGATATGGCATGGGCAGACCGGGCCTGGAGGGCCTTTTGCTCAAAGGATCCCCGCGATTTGCTCCCTTTCACCCGGAGCGAAGACAGCCCGAAGCTGCTTCCCTACCTCGCAGAGGCCCTTATGGCCCACCTGCGGCGCTTCCCTCAGGCCGATACGGGCCTCAATGACATCGAAGCCTCCTTATTATCGCTGGCACATCAGGGATTTGCCGACAAAACAGCCCTTGTCAGCGCTGCGATGGCGCAGGATCACATCTATAAACTGGGAGACGGCACCTATTTTCGCATTTTAGAGGGTATAGCTCCCCTTTTGGAGTCCTTCAGCCCTACGCGGCTCAGTCCGCAGGGCCTGGCAGTTCTGGAAGGCAGAGAAACATTCCGCCCCAAAAACACCGAAAACCCTACACTCGGCGGCGCGAAAAAATACGCCTGGGTCTGGAAGGAGGGTGCGCTTGTTCCCCAATCGTAGTATCTTTCTGTTATGAAAATAGCCGCTTTCTTCTCCCTGCTGCTGCTGACACTTGCGCTCCCGGCCCAGCCTGAGGCCTATTCCCTTCCCTGGCTTAGCGAGGGCTGGACCCTCGTTTCGGAAGATATGACCAAAGAAGCAGACCTCTGGCAACTCTCCAAAGCCGATGAAACGGCCACCGTGCAGGTGTATCGCCGCCAGCAGTCTGTGAACCTGACGCAGCTCATGGAGCGGGTCAGCGGAGAAATTCGTCCGGAGGTGACTGAGGCAAAAGTTACCATCGTCGAGCGACACGACGGCATAGACATCGAACTGCCCTACCTGATTTTTCTGGTGGAGGCCAAAGGTTACCGGCCTACGGGCAAGCCCTGTTCCTTTATGTACCTGCTGGTGCAGGGGCAGGAGCATACCTACGTGTTTTGCCGCAGACTGGCACAGGCCCGCCTGCCGGGCGGCGTAAAAAAGGCGAGATTGTAGCCGAAGAAATGAAGAAGTTGCTGGTCAAATGACCTTCAGCGGGGCATTACTGTTGCCACCATGCGGTCGAGTTCAGCGGGATCGCCGGAGGTCTCAAATATATATTCGGGCCGGGGCTTCGGATCCAGCAGGTGCCGCTGCTCCATCACCCGCTTTACCTGAAGGGCCACAGCGGGCGCAGGGTCTATGAGCGTGGCGCGGTCCTGCACGATCTTTTTCATCAGGGGGAGCAAAAAAGGATAATGGGTGCAGCCGAGCACAATCTGGTCGGCGCCTTTTTCGAGCATCGGGTCGAGGTAGCGGTGGAGCAGGGCTTCGGCTTCGGGGCTATCCATCCGGCCTTTTTCCACACACTCCACAAGGCCCTCGCCCACTTGCAGCAGCACCTCCACATGCGAGGCCCATGCCTGGCGGGTGCGGGTAAAGTGTCCGCCGCGAAAGGTGCCCTGCGTCGCCAGAATACCGATCACGCCGCTGCGGGTTGCCTGTGCCGCAGGTTTGATCGCTGGCTCGATGCCCACAAAGCAGGTCTCCGGATGCCGCACACGCAACCATTGAATAGCCGCAGAAGTAGCTGTATTACAAGCAATTACAATAATATCACAACCCTTGTCTGTCAACTCATTCACAATCCGCTCCGACAACACCTGTATCTCGGCCTCCGGGCGGGGTCCATAGGGGCAGTTGCCACTGTCCGCATAATAGCGGATACTTTCCTGCGGCAGCAGCGCCTGCACTGCCCGCCATACCGA
>RDXT01000925.1:2904-4915 GCA_004292985.1 Bacteroidota bacterium | reverse complement strand
GAGCTGCTGCACCAGTTTCCAGAAAGGATGATTGGCGCGGATCAGGTCGAATGCGCGTGCAATGTGTTCGAGAATCGCGGCGCGTGGCTCTTTTTCTTCTGTATAGGGAGCCATTGTGGATGCCACCTGCCCGACCCCCAGCCGGAGAATGCCCTCCAGCAGTCCCTCCTTACTGGAAAAATGGGTGAAAACCAGCCCTGTGGAGACCCCGGCTTCCTTGGCGATCAGGCTGGTCGGCGTTTGGTCGTATCCCCGTTCGGCAAAAAGCCGCAGCGCCGTTTGGAGTATCATTTCTTTCTTGGTCATATGACTGATTAGTCAGTCACAAATGTAGAACTTTATTTTATTCTTTCAACAATGCGCTTCATTTTTGATATTAGGACCGAAACATTTATCACTCTTATGAAAAAGCTGAAACCTCTGCACCTGTCTGTTCTTTTTATGATCGTTCTTCCTTTTCTGGCCGGTTGCCCGATAGGTCTGGAGTATCCCCTGGCAAAAGAGGGCGCGGATCCGCTTTCTTCTGCGCTGCTGGGCACCTGGAATTCGGGTAGTGAAGACACCGAAGTGAAGCGGGTAGCATTTTCCAAAGGCCCCACAGCCAATACCTATAAAGTCGAGGTACTGGAAAAGGGAAGTAGTTACGCCGTTGAGGATACGGAGTTTACAGCCTGGATGACGAAGGTAGGCGGGCGCGATTTTTTGATTCTGAAACCCGAGAACAGCGACCTTTTCTTTCATTACTGCATCGAAATCGGGCAAAAACAGATCAAAACCTGGGACCTTACGCTTCTGATCGGCGGGGTAGATGCGGTTACCTCGACAGAAGCTTTGCGCAAAGAGGCAGAGGAGTCGCTAAAAAATCCGGATTTCTTCAAAGAAGGCTTATATTGGGAAAAAGAATAGCCGATTCTCCCTATTTGTTTTTCTGACTACCTACTTCCTGGCCTATGCGCAACATATTTGTTTTTACTTGCTGTATGTTTTTGCTCGTTTCGGGCTACGCACAGTCTTCCGCTGATGTGTGGACACTTACGGCAAGCCCGGTTGATCCGGCCCATTATGCAGGCGTTACTGTCGCTAATGGCATGGTGGGTCTGGTGTCTTCGCCCGAACCGCTCCGGGTCAAAGATGTGGTGCTCAATGGCGTATTTGACCGCTACGGCAGGGGCCGCGTCTCCAACATTCTGAAGGGATTCAACTTTGCCGATATGATTCTGGATGTGGATGGCGCGCGGATCGGTGCTGCGGATGCCCGAAACATGAGCCAGACCCTCGACATGAAAAAAGCGGTGCTGACCACCCGCTTCGACGTGGGAGAAAAAGCGAAAGTGAGCTACTCCATCCGCTCGCTGCGCCATCTGCCTTTCACTTCCATGATCGAAATGGAAGTTACTGCCCTTCAGGACATTGTGATCTCGCCGGGTACGGTGATGCGGGCACCTGAAATCCTGCGGGATGTGCAGCAGTTTTACAGCCTCATTGACCGTCCGCATGTAAAAATACCCCTGATGACCTCCGTGGGAGCCAGTCCTACCGGGCGGCATACCTTGGCGGCTTCGACCAGCCTCGTGATGGAGCATGGCAAAGAGTCGCAGTTGATCCATGAGGAATGGGACTACGATATGCACCTGCTGAAACTGGTGAAAAAACTGAGCAAAGGCGAGACTTTCCGGTTTACGGTGGTTTCTTCCGAAGTCTCGACCGAGCATTATTCCGACCCTCAGAACGAAGCCGAACGCCTCACCATCTATGCCGCCCTCGAAGCCCGCGATCGTCTGATTGCCCGCCACGAAGCCGAATGGGAAAAACTCTGGCAAAGCGATATTGTGATCGAAGGCGATGCCGAGGCGCAGCGCGATATTCGCAGTGCGCTGTATCATTTGTATTCTTTTGTGCGGGAAGGTACTTCATATAGTCCTTCGCCAATGGGCCTTTCGGGCCTGGGCTACAATGGTCACGTATTTTGGGATACCGAATTCTGGATGTACCCGCCGCTGCTGGCCCTGGC
>RDXT01000925.1:0-2870 GCA_004292985.1 Bacteroidota bacterium | reverse complement strand
CTGCTGGCCCTGCATCCGGAGATTGCCCGCTCGCTGCTGGAATATCGCTTTAAGCTACTCGATATGGCTCGGCAAAATGCCAAAGCGCATGGCTATCAGGGCGCTATGTTTCCCTGGGAGTCGGACGGCGAAGGCCAGGAAGCCACGCCTGTATGGGCGCTTTCAGGGCCTTTTGAGCACCATATCACAGGTTGTGTCGGGGTTGCTTTCTGGAACTATTACCGCGTGACCCGCGACAAAGAGTGGCTGCGTACAAGGGGCTACCCAATGCTGCGCGAAATTGCCGATTTCTGGGTGAGCCGGGTGGAGAAGGATGAAAAAGGCGTGTGTCATATTTATAATGTGGTAGGCGCGGACGAATGGGCCGAAAACATTGATGACAATGCCTTTACCAATGGCGTAGCCATCGCTTCGCTGCGCTATGCCGATATGGCTGCCCGCGAGCTGGGCGAGGTTGCACCTCCGGTGTGGGCTGCTACGGCCAATGCCATCCCGATTTTGAAGCTGCCCAACGGTGCTACCCGCGAGCATGCAGCCTATCAGGACACGATGATTAAGCAAGCTGACGCTAACCTGCTGTCTTATCCGCTGCAACTGATCACAGACAAGGCGCAGATTCGCAAGGACCTGGAGTTTTATGAACCCCGGATCAGTCCTACAGGCCCCGCGATGGGATATGCGGCACTTTCAGCGATCTACAGCCGTCTGGGTGAGCCGGAAAAGGCCTATGCGCTGTTTCAGCGCGGATACTTACCCAACGAAATGGCTCCGTTTGGCGTGCTGGCCGAGTGCCCCGGCTGCTCGAATCCCTATTTCGCTACGGGTGCGGGTGGTTTGCTGCAATCGGTTATCTTCGGCTTTGGCGGGGTGGATATTTCTGATGCGGGCGTTACGCAGTTGCCGACCAAACTACCCAAAGCATGGAAGTCCCTCACAATCAAGGGAGTAGGGAAAGAAGGGAAAACATTCACAGTGAAAAACTGACCCCCGTATGAGCGACTGGTTGATTATCGCAAATCCGGCAGCAGGGAATGGCGCAGCGCTGCACCTGCGGGACAAAATCGAAGCGGCTTTTCAGAAGGCTGGCCAGACATACGAATACCGTATAACAGAGGCACCCGGCCATGCAGGGGCGCTTGCAGCAGAGTATATCTCACGCGGAGTTCGACATATCCTTGTTGCGGGCGGCGATGGAACCGTTCATGAGGCCGTCAATGGCATCATGAACCAGAGCGAAGTGCCGACGCACGAAGTGTCGCTGGGGTTTCTTCCGCTGGGAACCGGTTGCGACTGGGCGCGTACGCAAGGTATCCCGATGAATGCCGACCATGCGCTCAAGGCCTTGTTTTCGGGTAATACGGTGTTGCAGGACATCGGTAAAGTGAGCTACCTCGACCCGGAAGGCCGCCCCGCCAGCCGTTACTTTAATAATGTGGCGGGAATGGCCTTCGATGCATTTATTGTGGAGCAGACCCTCGGCGACTCCAAACATGGCTGGCGGGGCAAAATTTTCTACCTCCTGGGTATCCTGAGCTGCCTCCGCCGCTACCAGCCCCAGCATGTGCGGGTCGAAGGGGCCGGATTTCAGTGGGAAGGCCGGGCTTTGGTGGTAAATGCGGGCATATGCCGCTTCAGTGGCGGCGGAATGAGTCTGGTACCCGAGGCTTTGCCCGATGATGGGCTGCTCGACATCACGATTATTGAGGATATCGGCCCCTGGGGTGTGATTAAAAGCATTTATCGTCTGTATGATGGCAGCATTTACCGGCATCCGAGGGCGCATCACCGCCGCAGTCCCTGGCTAAAGGTGCACGCTGAGAATGAAGTATTGCTGGAGTGCGAAGGTGAATGGCTGGGCCGCGTTCCGGCGGAGTTTGAGACAGTGCCGGGGGCACTGAGGGTAAGGGTAGGGTAGTGCCTACATCAGCCAGACCACCCTGTGTGAATAACTTTCGCTCCTTCTTTCGCATATTTATTTGGGCTTTTGAACCGGACTTTCTATTTTTAACGATCGTTCAAAATGAGTCTATGCCCGCACAAAAAACCTCGAAAGAAGCCATTCTGATCGCTGCGATGCAGGTGTTTCGCCGCCAGGGCTTTCATCATACCAGCATTGCCGATCTGGCGAAAAGCTGCGGTATCCAAAAGGCACACTTTTACTACTATTTTCCCGGCGGAAAAGACGAACTGATGGAAGAGGTACTGAAAGCGGTGCGCCAGTATGTGCGGGAACGCGTGCTGGCCTGGGCCTATGACGAAAGCCTCAGCATGGAAGAGCGGATGGCAAAAATGACCGAAAAGCTGGGGAAAATGTTTTTTGGCGTTCACGGTGGCTGCATCATGGGCAACACAGCCCTTGAAACCAGCGGATTGATGCTGGAACCGGGCTTTCTGGACATTGTGCGGGAGTATTTTCATGATACGGTGCAGGCGTTGAGCCATCTGTATCGCGAAGCGATGCCGGAAGATCTGGCCCGCGAGCGTGCCATGCAGGCGGTGCAGGACATCCAGGGCGGTATCATGCTGATGCAGCTCTTCAAGGACGAATCGTATCTGCGTCAGGCACTTGCGCGTACGCGCGGGGCCGGGCTTGCCACCTCCCCAACTGCTGCCTGAGCCATGCGCACCCAACACACCCTCTACACCTTTGACCAGTACCCGCTGGCTCTCACCCGCTTCCTGCCGGAGGTGGCGCCATCGGGTCAGGCATTGCTGATCGGTAGTGCAACAGCTGTCCCCCAGACCTACTATGAGGCTTTTTGCAAGTGGCTGGCCGCGCAGGGGCATGTGGTATATACGTTTGATTACAGAGGCATAGGGCGTTCGAAGCCTGTCACTTTGCAGGGATTTGAAGCCACAATGAGCGACTG
>RDXT01000924.1 GCA_004292985.1 Bacteroidota bacterium | reverse complement strand
ATGGCAGTGTCATAATGGGACGACACCTCGAACGCAGCCGCTGCCAGCGCCATACGGTCTGCGAGGCTTGTCTGCCCGTTATTGGCCTCAAGCACCTCTGAAAGCTGCGCGTAGTATGCCTGCGAAGGCACACACACCACATGCGGGAAGTTTTTGGCTGCCGCACGGATCAGGGCAATGCCGCCGATGTCTATTTTCTCGACCACTTCCTCCTCGCCCGCGCCGCTGTCCACCGTCGCCTGAAAAGGGTAGAGGTCCACGATCACGAGATCAATTTCCGGAATTTCATAATGCGCCAGTTCCTGCAGGTCCTGGGCTTCTTCGCGGCGGGCCAGAATGCCTCCATGCACTTTGGGGTGCAGGGTTTTGACACGTCCGCCGAGGATCGAAGGGTATCCGGTCAGGTCTGCCACATCTACCACGTGCGCACCGAGTCCCCGGAGGTAATCCGCTGTGCCGCCGGTAGAATAGATCGTTGCGCCGTGCGTATTGAGGCGACGCACAATCGGTTCGAGACCCTGTTTATGCCAAACAGAGATCAGCGCTGATCTGATAGGTAGGAGATTGGACATATTGAGCCGCAAAAGTATGAATTATTTACCGAGCTGGCGCAGATTCATGCAAACTTTTTCGACCCATACCGGAAAATATTCGTGTTCGAGCTTTTGCACCGCCTGTTGTAGTTGCTGCGGGGTCCAGCCGGGTCCGATAGCCACTTTCGCCTGAAACAAAACCTCCCCTTCGTCATAGCGCTCATTCACATAATGAATGGTCATGCCCGACTCCGTTTCACCGGATGAAATTACAGACTCGTGTACCTTCATTCCATACATGCCTTTCCCTCCAAAGCGGGGCAGCAGCGATGGGTGAATGTTGAGAATGCGGTCAGGAAAGGCTGCCGTCAGCTCCGCCGGGATGAGCTTCAGATAGCCTGCCAGCACCACCAGGTCTATCCCGGCAGCCCGGAGCTGCTCCCTGAGCCAAACCCCGTCGCGATGTTTGCCGGGCGGCATCAGCAGGGCCGGCACCCCAAATGTGGGCGCAAAGTCAAATATACCCGAATGCGGATTGTTGCTCATCAGCAGCGCCACACGCACCTGTTCGCTGTGCTGAAAGTATTCGAGCATACGCCGGGCATTGGAGCCGCCGCCGGAGGCGAGGATGGCAATAGAAATAGGCTGGGACAACTTACTTTTTGCCGCAAATATACGAAGGCTTTGGCTGACCCCGTGAAAAAACAAAACAGGCGCCGGGTTGCCGACGCCTGCCCGAAAACAACAAACACTTTATTCAACAAAATGAAACCTGAACGGCACATTTACCCAGAAAGCGATGGGTTTGCCTCCCTGGATAGCGGGTGTAAATTTTAATTGGTGAATATGCCGCTCGACTTCTGTAGATAACAGCGGATGAACCGAGGCGATCAGTTTATGCTTCTGGTAATTGCCTTTTTTGTCCACCAGTATTCTCACCACAACTGTACCCTGGATATTGGCATCAATGGCCATTTGGGGGTAGCGGATCAATTTCCATACTTCACTTAAATTAACCGCCCTTGGCTCTTCTTCCGGAACGATAAAGAAATCATCCGGGGGCGTCTGATCTACGATCACATTGGGGATTTCGTCAGTGACTTCGTCTCTGAATATCACATCATCCACTCCTGCCACATCTTTCAGGCTGATGTTGGGGGCAGCCTGCAGAACCTCTATCTCGTGAATCGAGCTGGTATCAGCGGCATCGGGTGTGGGTTCAGGAATCTGGAAACTTATGCTCTTCAGCGGAACGGGCTCTTCGGGTGGGGGCGGCGGTTTGATCGTTGTTTTATCTTCCTCTGGCTGGGGCGGGATAACTTCCGGCTTCAGGTCCACCAGCGTGCCCCGGAGCGCCTCTTTGGGCAGCCATCCCAGGTTGCGGGCGATCATCGGTGAAAATATGAGCAACAGGGCTAAGGTGCTGATGATCGTTAGTCCGATGCCCAGGTGACGGGGATAGTCCCTCCGGAGCTGGTAGGCTCCATAGCTGCGTTCCCGATCCTCGAAGACCATTTCGTCGAGGTCGGCAATGATGACGTGTGCCATGCATATAAATTAAGGTGTATATAACAAAGTTGACACAGAGGTAAAGAACAACCCGGGTACTATGCTCAGAAGAGTTGCCAGCGGGAGAAATTCCATAAAGGGAAAAGAAGTTTTTTGCGGTAAGTCGTATTAGTCCCTATCTTGCCATCCTTCAACCTATTGCCTTATGAAACCCCGCATCTTATTTCTTATCCTGATTTCTGCCTTTGTTGCCTGCAAGCAGGGGCCATCCGGCAGCCAGACAAGCTCTCCTGCCGCTACGGCACCGGAACCCGCTGCCACCGATGCCCCCCTGACACAGGCATGGGCAGCCGAAGGCCTCAAAACGCCTGAAGCCGTTTGCTACGATCCGCTCAATGATGTGCTGTATGTGAGCAACATCAATGAAGGTCCCGGAGAAAAAGACAACAATGGCTTTATCTCACGGCTCTCTCCCGAAGGGAAAATCCTCAGCAAGGAATGGGTAACAGGCCTCAGCGCCCCCAAAGGCATGGCCATCTCCAATGGCAACCTCTATGTATCCGACCTCACCGACCTGGTCGAGATCAACATTGCCGAAGGAAAAATCACACAGCGCTTTAATGCACCCAAGGCACAGTTTCTCAATGACGTAGCCTCAGATGCCGCCGGGAATATTTACATCTCCGATTCGGGCACAGGTGAAATCTACCGCCTGAACAAAGGCAAACTCGAAGTATGGGTAAAAAATGCGGCTATTCAGGGGCCTAATGGTCTCTTTATCAAAGACAACTCGCTGCTCGTGGGCGTTGAAAGCAAAATTCTGGCCCTCGATCTCGAAACC
>RDXT01000923.1 GCA_004292985.1 Bacteroidota bacterium | reverse complement strand
GTGGTCGTCTTTTATATCGTGTTTGCGACCATCCGGCTGGCGATCTATGCGCGGCGGATGGCGATTCGCAGCATGCAGCTGATGGGAGCTACCCAGGGATTTATTCGTCGTCCGTTTTTGCTTAATGGTCTGCTTCAGGGCGGGCTTGGGGCTGCGGTAGCCGTGGGGCTGCTGCTCTTGCTGGCGGGTCTGCTGCGCAGTTCTCTTTTGCCGGTGAGCCTTGCCGATGCGCCGGAGGGTCTCGAAGCACCTTTTATTGGATTATTATCGGGAATTGTGTTACTTGGCCTTGTTTTAGGACTGGCAGGCAGCTTTTTTGCCGTGAACCGTTACCTGAACCGCCATCCCGACGAATTGGTTTGACCTCTATGAGCAAGCAGAAACCCTCTACTCCCCAGTCCAAATCCCGGTCACAGGCTACCCCTGTTACCCAAACGCCCGTTTCCAAGCCTCAGCCTGCTGCTCAGTCGCCCGCCAGGCCTGTGAAAGAAAAGGCAGCGCCTGCTGTGATGCCATTTACCCGGATGAATTATATCCTGCTGCTGGCAGGTGTCGGGATCATCGCCCTGGGATTTATCCTGATGTCCCTCGATCCCTTTATTGATGCCACCCAGTTTTCCATTTCGCTCCACGTAGCGCCTGTGGTGGTCGTTGCCGGGTTTATCGAAGTGATTTTTGCGATCATGTACCGCCCCCGCACCACCGCGGCGGCAGCACAGACCGAAGCCTGAGTTTTTCCGGCTTTTGCGCATACGGCTACCATTTCAGGGGCCATTCTACACCTTTGTACGCATTTTCGTACCGTTCATTGCGTAGCTACGCTTTTTGCCCCTGCGGGCATGTAGTTTCGTGCGCCCAATATCACCGGATAAGTAACCCACCTATATGACCATTCTCGAAGCGATTATCCTTGGCATTATTCAGGGAATTACCGAATTCCTTCCCATCAGCAGCGACGGACACCTGATGATCGCTTCGGTGCTCATGGGAATTACCCTGGAAAAAAAGCTCCTCTTCGATGCCGTGCTCCACATGGCGACCACCCTGAGTATCATTGTCGTATTCTGGAAAGATATTGTGACCATTGTGCGCGACCTGTTTAAATTTCAGTGGAATGAAAACACGAAGCTATCCATGCTGATCCTGGTTTCGATGATTCCGGCGGGTTTTGCGGGAATCCTGCTCAAGCACCAGATCGAAGGCCTCCAGCAGGCGACCATCCCCAACCTGATCCTCACCGGCGCGATGCTGATTCTCTCCGGCGTATTTCTCTGGCTCAGCACCCGTATCAAAGCAGGCGAAGGCGAACTGAACCCCCTCAAAGCATTTATCATCGGTGTTTTCCAGGCAGCGGCGATGCTTCCCGGTCTTTCCCGCTCCGGCTCTACGATTTCAGCCTCTCTGGCATTAGGCGTAGAAAAAGTACAGACCACCCGCTTCGTATTTCTGATGGTAATTCCGGTAATTCTGGGCGGAACATTACTCGAACTGAAAGACTTTCTCGAACCCGCTGCCGTCGGAGCGCCCTCTGCCAACGCTGTCGGTGTACCCCAGCTGATCGTTGGTTTTATTACCTCCTTCGTATTTGGTCTGATCGCCTGTACCTGGATGGTGCGCCTCGTGAAAAAAGCCAAACTCGACTATTTTGCCATCTATTGCTTTATCGTAGGTGCCCTCGCCATCGTGTGGGGATTGATGAAGTAAGAAGTCAGATATTCGGTAAATTTAGCGACGTGCTACGGCATGTCGCTTTTTGTTTTTGAGCCATTTATACACAAAGAATGCCCAATAAGAAGACGAACCGTATCACGCAGTTGGGAATTTCATAAACAGGAAATACATTTGAAAAAGCGTTGATGGAAGGTTGCCATCCGTCACCTCTACTGCGCTAAAAACACATGCAAGGATGAAGTACTTTATTTCCGGTTTACTGGCCTGCTTCATGCTGGTTCCGTTTCTCTTCGCTCAAAGTCAGGACCGCACTTATCTGGAAACAGCTCTCCAGAATACACCCGAAAGCCAGCAGCGGGTGGACCTTCTCAACCGCCTGGGAGATTTGCTCTATGAAGTTGATGCCCCCGCAGCCGAAAAGTACGCGGAGGAATCGCTGAAACTGGCCCGGAAGTTATCCTACCCGCAGGGCATCGGCGAGGCACTTTTTGTCCAGGGAGTCTCGCATCTGAGGCAAAACCGCCTGGGTAAAGGCATCAAATCCCTCGAAGAATCGCTTAACTATATCAGCCAGCAGAGCGACCCGATGCGGCGCATGAAAGTCTATGAACAACTTGCCTTCGCCTACGAACTTCAGGGCAACGGAAAACAGGCCCAGGTCTATAAACAGCAGTATTTGTCTTTGCGGGATGAATATGTAACCAACCGCAACAAGCAAAAAATCGCTGAGCTTCAGCAGCAATACGAACTCGAACGCCAGGCCGCCGATGCAGCCCGATCGAGCGCCGGACAGGTGCAGCAGGAAAAAGACCAGGCGCTTCAGATCCTGAAAAAACAGGGCAGCGCCCTCCAGAAACAGGAATTTGCCCTCGAACTCCAGGCCATGACCATCGAGCAGCGCGAAGCGGCCCTGCTGCGCAAGGAACTCGAACTCTCGCGCATGCAGGAAGAGCAGTTCCAGCTCGAACTCGAAAAGTCCGAACATGAACAGGCCAACCTCCGCCTGGCCCTCGACCTGCGCGAAGAGCAGTCCCGCCGCAACTGGCTGGGCGGCGGTCTGGTAGTGGCCCTGCTGGTTTCGCTGGTGATCTGGCTGCGCTTCCGCGTGTTGCAGGCCCGAAAGCTCGCCGAACTCGAAGCCCAGCGCGCCGAACGCCTGCAGCAGGTTGACAAGATCAAAGACCAGTTTCTGGCCAATACCAGCCACGAACTGCGTACCCC
>RDXT01000922.1 GCA_004292985.1 Bacteroidota bacterium | reverse complement strand
GGGCATCGCGCTCTCAGGCCGGGCGGGGATGAAAAAAGAAAAAGACCTGTCCGAAAGCCAGAAGCAGGCCAGCATCGGGGAATTCAGCCTGACGAAGGGCCTTATTGTAGCGACGGTTTCGGGCATCCTCAGCGCCTGTTTTAATTTTGGCATCGAAGCCGGAAAGCCTATGGCAGAAACGGCTGTCAGTCAGGGATTTAACCCTCTGTTTCAAAACAATGTTACGTATGTAGTGCTGCTTTGGGGGGGCCTCACGACCAACCTCATCTGGTGCCTGCTGCTCAATTACCGCAACAAAAGCTTTGGCGACTATACCAACCGCAGCACGCCCATAGGCCGGAATATTCTCTTCTCTGCGATGGCGGGTACGACCTGGTTTTTGCAGTTTTTCTTTTATGGAATGGGCGAGTCCAAGCTCGGCAACGGGGCCAGTTCCTGGATTTTGCACATGGCGTTTATCATTCTGGTTGCGAATGTGTGGGGTGTCCTCCTGAAGGAATGGAAGGGCGTGAGCCGTCAGACGCAGATCAGTATCACGGCGGGGATTGCGGCGATTCTGGCTTCTGTGGTGTTGGTGGGGATTGGAAATGCGATGATGTAGGGGGCATATGGGCAGGCCCTTCGGGCCACACTGCAAAAAATATAAGAAGGGCATCTTCGTGCTACAAAGATAGCGGTGCGCTGCACCGCTGCCTCTGGCTGGGTTCACGGATGGAGCGGTTTCGCGAAGCGGCTGCCCCGTAGGGGTAGTATCTTTGTAGCAATTGGATTGCCGTTATTTTTTTCCTCTCATTTTTGCCCGAAAGGCATCTACATGCTACAAAGATGGCGGTGCGCTGCACCGCTGCCTGCGGCGGGGTTTTATTAATGGGGTTGTAGCAGCAGGCGTTTATTCCAGTTCAAATTTTACCTCCACACTTCCTGCACCTAATGCATCAACAAGGCCGGATGTATTGTCTATGCGTCCCAGCTTTGTGTAGCTGTAAGAGGTATGGAAACCTTCATAAAAAAGCACCAGACAGTTATTTCCGTATAGCATCAAATCACCCACCTGTATGTCACCTCCGGCGGAGGCGTTGGTGGGGAGCGTGGCAGAGAAGTAATGAAATTTCTCGTTGCCGTTCAGCTCTTTCATCGAAATGGTCAGCGGCAGCATGCCTTTGAAAGCAGTCGCCGCTGCATTGTCGTATAGCGTAGCTGTAAATACAGCCGTACCGATGCTTATTTTCATTTTAGTACCTGTGGTATCGTTGTGAAGGGTATTGCCTTGCTGCTGCGTTGCGGAGGGTGCGCAGCCTGCAAAACAAGCAGCAAATGAAACGAGCATAGCGAGAATTGTTGCTGCGTGCCTCATACAAAATACATTAAAAGGTTGCTGCATCAATCACATACCTGTACTTGCTATGGGTTTCCATTATTCGACCTTTATGTTGTGATATTCCTCGTCTGTTACCCGTTGCATCCATTCCACGAGGCCCTTTTCTGTGTTCGGGTTGATGGCAATATGGGTCATCCGGCTCTGGGGCGATGCTCCGTGCCAGTGTTCTGCATTCGGTGGAAATAAAATGATTTCACCTGCCTTCATGATGCGGACGGGTTCTCCTTTTATCTGGCATAGCCCTTCTCCGTCGAGCACCAGCAGAATCTGTCCGCTTGGGTGGGTGTGCCAGTTTGTCCGCGCTCCTTTTTCAAACGTGACATTAAAGATGGAGCATTGGAAAAGAGAATCGTCTGTTAGCAGGTAGGAGGCTTTCACATCGCCGGTGAAATATTCTCCGGACGCTTGCTCTCCGATGGGAAAAATGGTTTTTGGATTCTGATCATTCATACGCTTGTGAGATTGAGTGTTGCAGCTAACAGATGGTAATTTACCTAATTGACTTGATATATTTTGCAGGCACACCTCCCACCACACAATTATCAGGGACATCTTTGGAGACCACAGCCCCGGCTGCCACCACAGCATTTTCGCCCACGGTAACGCCGGGCAAAATCGTGGCTGCTGCGCCAATCCACGCATTGCGCCTGATCACAACCGGCTTGCAGAGCAGGGTTTTCCGGTCGCCGGGGTTTAGCGGATGGTTTTCAGTAATGAGGTTTACTTTAGGACCGATCAGCACATCATCCTCAAGGGTAATGCCGCCCATATCCAGAAAAGTACAGGCATGATTGATAAATACGTTTTTCCCTATGCTGATAAATCGTCCGAAATTGGTGTAGAACGGAGCGAAAATGATCGTGGAAGGGTCTATTTCGGTGCCGATGATTTCGCTCAGGGTGTTTCGTATCTGTCCGACGTCTTCCGAAGTATTGAGCTTTGCGTTCAGCTTCAGGGTGCGGTTTACAATATTCAGAACCTTTGAATATTGCGCATCATCCAGGCGAATGGGTTCACCTGCGCGCATCCTGTCGAAAATATCTTTTTGAGCGAAAAAGGGCTCTCCGGTCTTGCTCATGTTTATGTAGTTGACAACACAGCCCCAAAGCTACCTTTTTTATTCCCTGTGCGGGTAACGATCATCAAACCGATCCTTACGAATTTCAATTATTCTGCATCCGAAACGCCCTGGGATTTGTACCTGTATGTTTCTTAAAAAAGTTGTTGAAGTAGGTGGGATATTCAAAGCCAAGCGCATAGGCAATGTCGGCGACATTCCAGTCTGTATGCTGCAACAAGGCTTTTGCCTCACTACTGATTCGTTCGCAAATGTGAGTCGTAGTGGTTTTACCTGTAACTTCTTTTACCGAGCGGTTCAGGTAATTGACATGTATATTGAGCTGCCGGGCATACTCCTGCGCAGTCTTGAGCTGAAGCGGATTCCGGATGTCCTCGATCGGAAATTGCCTTTCCAGCAGTTCCAGAAACACGGAAGTGATCCGGTAGGCGGCATT
>RDXT01000921.1 GCA_004292985.1 Bacteroidota bacterium | reverse complement strand
CTGCATGAGTCATTTAACCTGGCCATGCTCTGGAAACTGCCCGTGATCTACATCATCGAAAACAACAACTACGCGATGGGTACCTCGGTAGAGCGCACGTCCAATGTGACCGAACTCTACAAGCTGGGCCTTTCCTATGATATGCCTTCGAAGCCTGTGGACGGAATGAGCGTGCTCACCGTATATGAGGAAATGAAGGCGGCCATCGACTATGTGCGTGCGGGTAACGGCCCCATGCTCATCGAAATGAAGACCTATCGCTACCGTGGCCACTCCATGTCTGACCCGGCCAAATACCGGACCCGTGAGGAACTGGAGAAATACAAAGGCAAAGACCCCATCGCTAACCTCAAAATTTACCTCCAGGAGCAAAATACGGCCACCGAAGAGGAAATGAGCGTGATTGATGAGCGGATCCACGAGCTTGTAGAGGCCAGCGTTACCTTCGCCGAAGAGTCCCCCTTCCCCGATACGAGCGCGCTGTACGAAGACATCTACGTGGGTGAATATCCCTTCCTGATGGAGTAGGTATGGAATGTCGCACAGAAATTGTATAATTGTTGCGACTACTAACCTACCTACGTATGACATCTTTCGCAGCCGAACTTCTCGGCACCTTTCTACTCCTGCTATTGGGCAACGGAGTTGTTGCCAACGTATTACTCACCCGCACCAAGGGCAACGGCGGTGGCCTGATCGCCATTACCACTGCCTGGGCGCTCGCTGTATTTGTCGGCGTAACCGTCGCAGGCCCTGTCAGCGGCGCACACCTCAATCCGGCTGTAAGCCTCGGTCTGGCCCTCGCAGGCAAATTTGCCTGGGCCGAAGTGCCTTCCTACGTCCTTGCCCAACTGATCGGTGCGGCCCTCGGTTCCGGCTGTATGTGGCTCATGTACCGCTCTCACTTTGAGATTACAGACGACCGCGATGCCAAACTCGCCGTATTTGCCACGGGTCCCAGCATCCGGGGGGCACTTTCCAATCTCTTCAGCGAAGCTGTGGGCACCTTCGTGCTGCTCATCGCCGTGTTTTACATCGCTGGCCCCGAGCTTACAGCCGAAGGCATCACCGTTACCAAAGTCGGCCTCGGAACCGTAGGTGCACTGCCCATCGCACTGGTCGTTTGGGTGATCGGCCTTTCGCTCGGAGGCACTACCGGCTATGCCATTAACCCCGCCCGCGACCTCATGCCCCGCCTCATGCACACCCTTTTGCCCATCAAAGACAAAAGAGACAGCGACTGGAGCTACGCCTGGATCCCTGTAGTGGGACCTTGTGTCGGCGCTGCGCTGGCTGCGGGATTGTTTATGGCGCTAAGCTGAAAACAGGGAACAAGGAACAGGGAACAAGGAACAGGGTTCAGGGAACAGAAATGCGGTCGCTGAGCTTGTCGGCCTGTCCCGCTTGCGGGAAAGCGCCGCAAAGGGCCTCCACTGGTGAGTGGTCTCCGACCCGAACCCTCTCTCGTCCCGTAGCGGCGACTTTAGTCGCTGCACAGAGTGTTACACAAAGACGCTCCGCGCACATTCCATTTCAGCGACTAAAGTCGCCGCAACAGGGCAGACAAGCGACTTAAGCCGCCGCAACAATAAATCCTGTTAATCCTGTAAATCCCGTCTAATAACCACTTTACCCATAGCGCCTATCCGCCATATCACCGCCCCCCGCATCTACAGCCCAGAGGGCTGGCTGACAAACTATGTACTTGACATTCAGGCAGATGGACGGATTATAGACCTGCGCCCTGCGCGGGCGGGAGAAGAAGCAGAGCATTTCCCCGGCATCCTCTCTCCTGGCTGGGTAAATGCTCACTGCCACCTCGAACTCTCAGCGATGAAGGGCCTGATACCCGAAGGCATCGGCATGACGGCCTTTATTGCCGCCGTATTTCGGCTGCGTGGGCAGATGGAGCAGGCCGAAGAAAAAGCCGCCGCGCTGATGGACGCGCTACACGCAGGCGGCACCGCTGCCATCGGCGACATTTGCAATACGCCCCTGACGGCGCCGCTCAAGCGCCTGCGTCCGCAGCTTCGCACCTGGAGCTTTCTGGAACTGCCCGGCCTTGCGCCGGAGCGGGCCGCCGCTGTGATGGAACAGGGCCTTTCGCTGGCTGAGGCCTTCGAAGGCCTGCCGCACAGCTTTACGCCCCACGCGCCGTATTCCATGTCAGCGCCGCTACTGGCGCTGATCCGCGACCAGCACCCGACGCGCATGTCTGTACACCTGCTCGAATCCGAAGCCGAGCGGCAGTTTATCTGCGAGGACAGCGGGCCAATGGCAGATTTTTTCCGGACTGCGGGCTTTGCCTATGCGCCTTTTGTGCCGCCGCACCCGCTGGGGTATATCCTGTCTTATTTGCCCCAAAAACAGGAGGTCCTCTTCGTTCACAATACAGAAATGCAGGCAGATGAGATAGAAATGGCTCTTTCGGCGGACATTGTGCCTTGGTTTTGCCTCTGTCCGCGCTCCAATGCGTATTTGCACGACCGTTTACCGGACATGAATCTCTTTTTACAGCACCCTGAGCGCGTATGCCTCGGTACAGATAGCCTGGCGAGCAACCATTCTGCGGATGTTGGTGACGAAATTTCCTTTTTGCATGCCCATTATCCCGAAATTTCGCTCCATACCCTCCTGCAATGGGCCACAACTAACGGTGCAAAGGCACTGGGATTTGACAAAGAACTGGGCGCATTTATCCCCGGAAGCAAACCCGGAATCATTTTGATAGAAGAAGTGCCGGACGGATTAAAAAAGCAGGTAATTTCACCCTCATAAACACTGACCTTATGCCCGTCGGAAACCTGAAAAAAATGGATACGCAGTATGGCGATCCGGTGCAGTACCAGCTCCGGCTGGGAGAAGAAACGGTGGATATGAATGCGCTGATCGGCA
>RDXT01000860.1 GCA_004292985.1 Bacteroidota bacterium | reverse complement strand
CAATGATGCCGTGGTGCAGCCCGGCCTTCAGTTTGACCACAGCCTTAACCCCGACAACGCCAACACCTATACCCACCAGTCCAACCTCACCGTGCTGGCCCTCAGAAGCCTGCTTACCGAGCGCTGGACCACCGACATCAACGTGGGTCGCCTCTTTACCAACCTCCGCGCCGATGCCAACGGAAGACCCTTCCGCACCGCGACCGTGGACCAGCTGTTTGACCCCGCTTCGATTGTAACGAACCCTGTGTCAGTGTTTAATCCGGAAGACAGCGTGGTGTATGTGTTCCCCGGCCCGGGACTCTATAACAATGGCGGTATCGCTACCCTCTGGCACGACCATTATGTGCAGGAATACACGCTTAAAGTAAAATTTAACTACCAGACGGCCCGCAAAACGCATTATCTGTCCTTCGGGGTGGAGCACAAAGAGCAGGAATACCAGTGGATAGACGTAACCCGTCCCTGGGTAGGCGCACCGATCCGGATCAATGATACGCTTTCTACCCCTTCGACGAGCCTGGGCCGCAGCAGCGACTACTGGAAAGTGCAACCGGCGACCGGCGGATTTTTCTTCTCCGACGAGCTGCGCTACAAAGGCATTATCGCTTCGCTGGGTGTTCGCCTCAACTATTGGGCGCCGGGTAAATTTGCCGATGAGGCCGTGCTCAACCCTGCTGCCCCCGTGCTCGATGCCATCCGCACTGCCTATATGGACGAGACCTTCGGTCTGGCGGGCCGCCGCTGGAAAGCCCGCCTGCTGCCACGCCTGCGGGTGTCGTTTCCCGTAACCGAAAACAATGTGCTGTACTTCAACTACAGCCATGCCATGCGCCTGCCACACCCGCGCTTTGTCTATGCAGGTCTTGATCCGGTCTATCAGGACCGCTCCTTTTTGTCCAACCTCGGCAACCCCAACATCAACCCGGAGGTGACGGTCTCCTACGAACTCGGCCTCAAGTCGCAGCTTACCAAGGACCTGGCCCTGACCCTGACGGCCTTTTACAATGACAAATTTGACTATATCGTAAGCCGCCGGGTGGAGGTAAAAGATGCGACCGGGCGATTTGTCGAAAAGACTTTCTACATCAACCAGGACTATGCCCGTATCCGGGGCCTGGAGATGGCGCTGAGCCGCCGCATCGGCAACTGGCTCACAGGTACCCTCAGCGGTTCATACCAGATTGCCACGGGTAAATCGAATACTGCCGCCGAGTCGGCCCTTCAGATCCGCCAGCAGGGCTTCGTTTCGGCCAGCAAGGAGCAATATCTGGCCTGGGACCGCCCTTTCGACCTGAAATTCCTGCTCATTTTTACGCCGGACTCTTCGGTATATCTGGCCAATCTGCCCCTGCGCGGATTCAGGGCTACGCTCATTTCGACCTTTAAATCAGGGCTGCGCTACACGCCTTACGAGCAGGTGCGGGTAAACCGTGAATCAGGTCGTCCGGAATATGAACCTATTGATAATCAGCCATTTGCCAAAATAGGTTCTCCCTGGTTCTGGACAGACCTTCGGGTAAGCCGCGACTTTTTTATTGGCAAACGGCGCTCGATGGCCCTGAGTGTGGAGGTGAAAAATATCACGAATTACCGCTCTGCTGCGATTATCAACGGTGTCACAGGCCGGGCCTATGAATATGGCGACCCGCTGCCGCTGAGCTTCCGCGATCCGGTTTATCCTGATCCGCAGGACCGCGGCCTGCCACCCGACAATCCAGCCCGCTTTATGTCGCCGCGCCAGGTGATGTTTGGCCTGCAAATGGATTTGTGAGATAGCTTTACATAGAGATAAAGTCCTGATAATGGGCTGATTGTGACTTAAGGATATATTGCATCATACCGCAGGGAGAAGTCTATTCTTTTTTCACAGAGATAATTCCTACACCCAGCATCACAATGGCACTGCCCAGCAGTTGCAGGGCCGTGATGGTTTCGCCCAGAACCAGCCAGGCCATGAGGATCGTAGCCACAGGACCTACAGCCCCGATGATCGAGGCCGGGGCCGCACCGATATGCCGTATGCCCTCCGCAATCAGCAGCGAAGGCAGGATGGTGGCAAACACCGCCATCAGAAAAGCATACAGATATACTTCGGGGGCATAGGAAAAAAGGCTGGCACCTTCGGTGAGCGCGGCATGTATAAAAATCGCTGCCGAAGCGGCCATCATGGCGTTGGCGGTGTAGCGCACCGATCCGTATTTGGGAATCAGGTGGCCGCTGCTCACCAGGTAGAGCGCGTAGCAGACCGAGCAGAGAAAAATCCACACCGAGCCGGTGAGCAACTGCTCCGGGCTGCTGCCTGCGCGCAGGTCGCTCTGCATCACGATGGCGATGCCGATATAGGTAAGGGCCAGCGCGGCGGCCTGTATGCGGCTGATGCGCTTGCGGAAAAACAGCCACGAAAAAAGCACCACCAGGGTCGGGTAGCTGAACAAAATCAGCCGCTCGATCCCGGCATTTACATACTCCAGACCGATAAAATCAAACAGGCTGGCAAAGTAATACCCACTTAATCCGGTGAGCAGCACAAACAGGTAATCACGGCCCGTAATAGGCTCAGGCGACTCCCGGCGGCGGTATATGGCAGCCATTGCAGCAAACGCCGGAAAGGAAAAACCCATGCGCAGGGCCAGCAGGGGCACCGCCGTGACATCGTAGCGGTAGGCGAGTTTGATAAAAATGGCCTTGGAGGAAAAAAGCACCGCTCCGGTCAGCACCCAGACCACTCCCCTGATCCATGCAGTGTTTTTTTTCATCGGCGGCGGGTGTGGTGTTCAAATATCTCAAAGTGGTCCACCGCCTGCCGCATAAGGCCGGGCTTGTCGAGGTCGTAGATCCAGTGGTTGTCGAAGATCGGCAGGGGAATGGCCCGCGCATCAGGGCGGCGGGAGACATAGAGGCTGTGAAAATTGACGGCCCGCTCCTGGCGCTGCCTGAGGATGTCCTGAAAAACCTGTTTGCCCAGTTGCGGAATCACAAAATCAGAGATAATGAGCACATCGGCACGTGCCCAGTCGGGCTGATCGAGCAGTTCGAGGGTCCTGGTCAGCGCCGGGTGAATATCAGTACCGCCATGAAAACTCATCCGCAGGAAATCCACCATCTGGGTCAGGTCTTTTTCAATCCCGGTCATTTCGAAGGTTTTGATTCCGGTTGAAAAAGAGATCAGATAGGCTCTTCGCTTTTCGCGCAGGGCAATTTCCAGGATCGCAAGCGCGAGGGCCTTGGCCATACGCTCCGGCTCGCCAAACATAGACCCGCTGGTGTCCATGCAGATAATAAAAGGCCCCTGGCCATCGGTCTGCACCTCTTCGGCCTTCTCCTGGCGGATTTCCACCGAACTGCTTTTGACCTGGGAGGTGTATTGAAAGGTGAGGAGCTTTTTTTCGGCAAATTTCAGGGCAAACAACACCTCCGTTTCGGGCGAACTGAGCAGGGCTACTTCGCCGGGCAGCAGGGCATTGACATCGTCGCTGTTGTGGATGCCGGAAATTTCGGACTTGCCCGCAGGCAGGGGCCGCCAGATGTCCCGTGGCAGGGGCCTGTCGGTTATGCGCTCCTCTTTGCTGCGCCGGGCCAGGTTCCAGCGCCCCAACAGCTCGGCGAGTTCCTTCAGGTGCGGGTCGCGCTGCAGGGTCAGGGCATAGGCCTCCAGCTTGTCCCAGGCCACGCGGTTCCAGTTGTCCATCGTCTCATTCCACACATGGCCGATAAAGTTGTAGTAGGGCGAAAGCAGGTCGCCGAGCTGCTGCAACTTCCGTACTTTGGAATTGAGGTCGCTGTAATAGGTGTCGAAGCTCTCGTTCAGAAAACGCTCTTCGGAGTCATGTTTTTTGTGGAAATAATGGCGGCTCCATTGCTCCAGAATATTGTGTCTCAGGATTTTAAACTCAGCGGCAAAGTCTGCTTCCGGCAGGTTCTCCTCGAGTTTTCCGAGGTAAAAATCCCATTCTACTTCCTGATCAGGGTAAATGCTTTTCAGGTTCTGGAGAGCTGATTTCCAGGGATCCGTGTCTGTGGCATCAAAGGCAGACTGAAGGGCTTCGAGCGTATGCTGCTCTTCCTGCCAGGCATGGACGTGTTCAAATTCCAGATAGACCTGTTTGCACCAGAGCAGTGTTTCGCGGGTAACGCTGAAGGAAAAGTCTTCATTGTGCCGCGTGAGGTTGCGCAGGTCTTCTTTATCTATCAGAATGGACAGGATGCGGTACCAGTTGGGGTATTTTTCGGGAATATCCGACTCGTCGAGCGCCTCCATCGCTTCGTATTCGGGATCGTAGAGGTGACGAAAGAGGTTTTCTGCCGTAATCCGCCGGGACTCCATGTCCATCAGCCCGCCATACTGGATAAAACTACCCAGCTCCTGGTCAACTCTCCGGTACGGATTCATAGAGGTGACGGGTCTTTTGGATTTCGAGGCGGAGGGAAATCAGATCGTCGTGGAGGGAAACGAGGCTGTCGAGGGCATGTATCGTATGGGCAGAGTCAATGAAGAGGTGGCCTCTGAGACTGGTTTCGTCCTGCCTGCGGCGCTCTTCGACCTTTTTGATGCCCTGCTCGCAGGTCTGAAGCAGCAGTTGTGCCTGGCTGCTCCAGATTTTTTTCATTTCAGCGGTAGGTGTCTGTGGGGTAATGATCTCTTTTTCGATCTCTTCTGTTTCAATTCCCACATCCCGGTCCTTATTCTCCACGACAAAGGCCGATTTTAGCAGGAAACCATAGGTCTGGAAGGGGCGAAAGGTCTGATTGGTCTGCTCATATACCGGAATATGCTGCATCTGGTCATGGCGCAGCTTCTCATAGTCGGAGGCGCGGATAAATACAGGCGTTTCTCCCCAGAAACCCAGCAACTGGTAATGGGGCGTATTAAATTTGTCTTTATAAATTTTGGGGATCGTCTGCGTTTCTGTATGCACTTTCCGGCTGGCATCGGTGATTTCTTCGCGGAGGTTTTCGAGTTCTTCTTCCATCCCCGTGAGATTGACCATTTTGCGATAGCCAAAAGACGCGATACAGCCCAGCACCAGGTCGGCAGCCTCGGCAGTCTGGCGTTCATTTTCCCAGATACAATCCGACACAAGCAGACAATCTGCCACCAGCACCTCGTCGCGCCCGTGCAGGTAGGCGGCAGCCCGCAGCAGTTGCGAGATTTTTCGCCAGCGGCGGTCCGACACATACATCCGGTTGGAGGGTTCGGCTGTTTCGTTGCGCTGGCGGATGGTGCGGCGCATATGGGTAATCAGGCCCAGCACATGGGGAGGTGTTTTTACCTGGCTCATGGCCTCGCGCCAGGCATGGTATTCGTGATCCCGGATTTTCAGCTCCTGGGGCACCAGTTCGGCGCTGTCCTGCCGCGAAGGCAGGGCCAGCATGCGCTCGAAGAGAATATCGTCGTCAATATTGCCGACCATCATCCGGATCAGGAAGCGGTCCCAGAGGGCTTCGAGGCCCTCGCCGCGTGCGGGCAGCTCGTTGGAGGCTGAGATCAGCCCCCGGATGTCCACCCGAAATTCCTGTTCGCCATTGCGGAACACTTTTTCATTCAGCACCGTCAGCAGCGAGTTCTGGATCGGAGGACTGGCTTTCCAGATTTCGTCGAGAAATACGATATGCGCTCCCGGCAGATATTTATCCGTCAGGCGCTCATATTTATCCTCGTTTTTGAGTTTGCTGATAGAAACCGGGCCAAATACCTCATCAGGCGTGCTGAATTTGCCCATCAGGTACTCAAATGATTTTGCCTGGTCAAAAGCATATTTCAACCTGCGGGCGATCATACTTTTGGCCACGCCGGGAGGGCCCAGCAAAAAAATACTTTCTCCTGCCAGTGCAGACAGCAGGGCCATCCGCATGGGTTTTTCCTTTTCAAAAAGGTCGCGGCTGAGGTGCTCCAGCAGTTGCCGGATTCTTTCCTGAAGGGGTGTTATGTTCTCTTCGCTTGCCGCCATAGGTCAGAAGGTGAGGCCTACCCTTTTTTGCGCTCCAGTTCGTCGGAAAGGTCGAGCGCGTTGGCCCGCAGGGGTTCGTTTTCGGCACGGGTGCGGCAGAGGTTAATGGCCAGATACAGGGCCTGACGGAAGCTGTTTTCGTCTGCAATACCCTGACCTGCAATATCATAGGCCACACCGTGGTCGGGAGAGGTACGCACGATCGGCAGGCCCGCCGTGACATTTACCCCTTCGTAACCCGCCAGCAACTTGAAGGGGATAAGCCCCTGGTCGTGGTACATGGCGAGGGTAGCGTGAAATTTTTTATAGGTAAGAGACCCGAAAAAGCCATCGGCAGGATAGGGGCCGCTGACCATCAGACCATCTTCTTTCAGTTCATCGAGCGCTTTGGCAATGATTTCCTGCTCTTCGTCACCCATGAGGCCCCGGTCGCCTGCATGCGGGTTGAGGGCCAGCAGGGCGATGAGCGGACGCGGGATGTCGAAATCCAGTTCGAGGGTATCATGCAGGATGTGCGCCTTGTTGACAATCTGCTGCACGGTGAGGTTGCGCGAGACTTCGCTGATGGCTAAGTGATTGGTTATCAGGCCCACGCGCAGATCGTCGTGCACCATCAGCATCAGGTCATCGGGGACGTTAAAGGCCTCGGCGAGCAGTTCGGTATGGCCGATAAAGCCGGGGTCCTGCTGCTGCATAGAGGCTTTGTCCACGGGCAAGGTCACCAGCGCATCCAGTTCCTGGTGCTGCGCATCTTCGATGGCCCGCTTGAGGGCGAGGTAGGCCGAGCGGCCCCCGATTTCAGAGGGTTTGCCGATGTCCACGCGCTCCAGTTCGGGATAGCACTCGATCACATTGAGGCGGCGCGGCTGGGCCTGGTTCACGTGCTGGATCACCGTATGCGGCAATCGCTCGATGTTCAGCACTTTGCGGTAGATATTGAGGGCGCGCAGCGAGCCATAGAGGATCGGCGTGCACATTTCACGGATGTAAGACTCTTGAAAGAGTTTTATTACCAGCTCAGGACCGATGCCATTGACATCTCCGAGCGTTATTCCAATGCGAAGGCGGGGATTCATGAATTATTTTCCCGTAGTTTTGGTGCAAAATAATATATCTGATGCACAATCTGAAACCCAAGAAGCAGTTGGGCCAGCATTTCCTCCGGGACACCCAGGCAGCGCGGCGCATCGTAGATGCCCTGAAAGCGCCTGAAGGGGCTTTTGTGGCGGAAATCGGCCCCGGCGAAGGCGTTCTGACGGGTTTTTTACTTGAAAAATATTCTGCATTAACGGCCATCGAGATAGACACAGAGGCTGTGCAGCTTCTCAATCAGCGCTTTGCGGGGACTTCGCTGCGCATAGTTCACACAGATGTGCTCACCTGGGACCCCGCCGGCGAAGGGGATCATCTCTACCTGATCGGCAATTTACCTTACAACATCAGCTCTCCCTTTTTTTTCCTGATGCTCGAAAACCGCAGCCGGATCGAAGAGGGTGTTTTTATGATTCAGAAGGAAGTGGCCGAACGGATCTGCGCGCCGCCCGGCAGCAAGACCTATGGCATTCTGAGTGTGCTGCTCCAGGCGTTTTTTGAGGTGAAATATGTGTTCAGCGTTCCTCCGGGGGCATTCCGGCCACCACCCAAGGTGATGAGCGGGGTGATTCGCCTGGTCAAAAGGGCCGAAGTGCCTGATATTTCCTTTGCAGATTTCAAAAAAGTGGTAAAAACGGCCTTTCAGCAGCGCCGCAAGACCCTTCGCAATGCGCTTTCGGGCCTGGATTTTGAAGAGAATCCCCAACTCGAAGCCCTCTGGCCCCAGCGCGCCGAACAATTGGGCGTGGCGGAGTTCCTGCTGCTCACCCGTTGTTTAAAATAGGTGCGGCGTACAACCTTCTGCGAGCCCTTCAGCACCTTATGGCAACTTTTAACACAACAATTTTATGCAGAAAAGCTACTTTCTGTTCCTCTGCCTGATTGGGCAGATGACAGTCCACACCCTGTTTGCGCAGGAAAGTGTAACACTGACTGATTTGCCCGCAGGTGCGCGGTTTTACACGGCTTCGCTGTTGCTTGGCGGCGCAAGTAACAATGCCGGGAGTAATGCTTTCCGGCAGTCAAGCTGGAGCCTGAACGGCAGCATAGGAGGCGTATTTTACCGGGCCCACAACAAAGCGATATATGCGCAGGTCTATTCGTCGTATGGGTTAAATCGCTGGCAGGATGTGTCTCAACCCAATCCATCGGACAGCCAAAATGGAGAATCTGGTATTTCTGTGGGCTATCGCGTTCATAAGCCTGTATTGTTGCCAGGTCTTTTTGTGTTTGCCGGGGCTGGTCCGACAGCTGGGCTGGCCTACGGAAACCAGCAAAGTCTGTCCTGGAACTATGCCCTCAGTGTGGGTGTCTATGCTTCCGGGGGCTTGCTTTATGCCTTTAACGACCGTTTTCAGCTCATGCTAACGGCGGCCTCGCTCGATTATGATGCCCGCATTAACCTCAATAATGTAGGCAGGTCGCAGAGTTTGCGCGCATCTTTTTATCCTTCAGGTAATTTTACCCTGCTTTTCCGTCCGGGATAACCTGGTCATTATCAGGCACTCAGCACAAACTCAGGCGCGGGGCGCGTCTGCGGGGCAAGACGGTCCGTAATCCAGCGGAGTTCGCTGCGCAGACGCTGCTCATGCTGCCGGGGGCAAACGAGGTAGCCAAAAGGGGTGGCAGGATGCGGCACTTCGATCTGAAGTTCTTCGCCGCCGAGGTGCGACACCACAAAGCCCAGCTCCTCCAGAATCACCTTGCCGGGCGCCCAGTCCCAGGCTCCGACGTGGCGGTTGAGAGACACGAGGGCATCTACGCGGCCCAGCACAAAATCTATGACTTTGGAGCCGATGCTGCCCGTAGAAACGATCTGCTCATTGCTCAGGCCGAGGCGGGCATAGAGCTTGCGGTAGGTATCGCTCGAAAACTGGCGGTGGTTGGCAAAACGAAGTTTTTCCCACTGGGTCTGGAATCGGGGGGTGAGGCGGGAACGGTGGCCGTCGGCCTCCAGAAAAACGCCCTCGCCGCGCACGGCATAGAGCAGGAAGCGGCGCAGCGGATCATAGATCACACCGATCTGGGCATGATTGTCGCTGTCGTAATAGGCAGCCTGGAAGGTGAAGCCCGGACGGCGGTTTGCGTAGGCATAGGTGCCGTCGAGTTCATCCACAATAAAGCCCTTCGTTTCGCCGCCAAAAGCCTGGCAGGTTTCTTCGGTGAGCAGACCATATCCGGGCCATTGCTCGCGTACGCGGGACACGACCATTGAGCTGATTTTCAGGTCCACCTCCGTGACAATCGTCAGGTCTGCCTTCTGGAAGGTCGCGATCTTGCGTTTCCAGTGTTGCAACATGATGTCCCCTGCATCCAGCGCCAGTGATTGTATAAATGTCAGCTTTTCCCGCATACTTCCATTGCCTGCGCTTATTATACAGGTTAGTACGGGAAAACCCTACAAAAGGTAGCTGGATAAGCCGTTTTTTATGTCGAAGCGGGAAAATAGGAGGTGGAACGGGAGCCTGCCCCTTACATACAGCCTTTGTAACAAATCACTCACGAAATCATTGTAAATGAAATCATAAATCTATATTGTTGTATGCAATGAAATTTTCGTGAAAGGAACTATTGCCCCCAACACATGCAGGCTCCCAGGCAACACATACAGATTCTCCGCGTCGGGGAGTCTGCGGCATCTTGTATGCGGGCTTATGGCAGTCCTGGGCCTTTTTGTGCCCCTTTTGGCCCAATCGGTGCAGTTTCGCGTTTCTCATTTTCACAATCTGCCACCCGCAAGCGCGCGCAGCCTCCATGCCATTGCCCAAGACAGCAGCGGCCTGGTGTGGCTTGGCAGCGACGAAGGCTTAACGACCTTCGACAGCCGCATCTACAGCATCGCGTACCGGAAAGAAGCCGGGAATCCTGTGTATGATCTTGTTCGGATCAGGGGAGGAATGGCGGCACTCAGCCGCTCAGAGCTCCTGCTGTTTCCCGGAGGCAACGAATCAGTCCATACAGACCAACTCCGGCATATCCGGCTTCCGCTGGCTGCCGGCAAAGGCGACCGCCTGCTGTACGACCGCCAGGGAGCTGTCTGGGCGGCAGGACAAGGCTATGTGCTGCGCTGCCATCAGGGCAGGGTGGGTAACTTTCTCCCGGAAGAAAAAAGCCGCATAT
Organism: Bacteroidota bacterium; assembly: GCA_004292985.1. GTDB lineage: Bacteria > Bacteroidota > Bacteroidia > J057 > J057 > RDXT01. Next base: position 1,651 of record RDXT01000860.1, on the reverse strand, counting down.
TTCTGTCAGAAGACCCTCAGGGAAATATCCTCGCAGCCAGTGCCGAAGGCCGCCTGTACCTATGGAATGCGCAGGCGGAGCGCTTTGAGGCGCTTTCCGGGGCACCTGCCGCAGGGTGGGTTCGCGAACTGAGCGCGACCGGCGATGGCCGCTGGCTCTTGCTGGGTCAGTCAGCCTTCGAACTGCTGCTTTCCGGTGAAAATCTCTCTGTTCGGGCAACATTACGCGCATGTTTCGGAGTTCAACAGGCCTGTGCCTGGGAGCCAGCGGGGGCTATCCGCTTCAGGAACTGGGGTTCAATGGGCAGGAAGTGAGCCTGAGGCCTGTATTTCAGCGGATCGGACAAAAGCACATTGATTCGCTGGAAATCGAGGCGGTGCTGGATCTGGCCGAAAGCAGCAAAGGAGGGGGCGTATGGCTGGCCTCGGCTGGCGGCATCCACTTACTGATACCGGCCCATTTTGTCAGCCCTCCTGGCCTGCCGGAGTCAGGCCCCTGGGCGAATATCGAAGATCAGGACGGCAGTCGCTACGTAACCATCGGAGAAGTATATCACATCCTCCGCGAGGGGCAGCAATACCGGGTGGAGACATTTCCCACGGGGAACTGGCGCTCGTCCACCAGCATGGAGAAGGACAACTACGGGAGGCTTTGGATAGCCGATTTTGACGGCAGGGTCATGCACACCGATCTGAATACCCGGAAATCGGGGATCATGGATTTCCGCAATCAGGGTGGGACGATCTTTTATATGAAACGGGACAGCAAAGGGTTTATCTGGGCATGTCAGGCCCCTGAGGATAAGCCTCTTGTGGGAATTACCCGGATCAATCCTGCCGATCTCAGCTCGCGCCATTTCGGCAAGGAGGAAGGGCTGGAAACACGGGTGATTGATCTTAAAGAGCGGGAGGACGCTTCGATCATATTCGGTTGCGTAGGCGCAGAAAGCTATCTCTATCGCTATGATCCTGTAAGTGAGCAATTTACCAACATAAGCCTTCGTCTCCCATTTACACCCGCTTCCGTTTTTGAGGTGCATAATATAGAGACTCAGGGTCGAGATACGATTTGGCTGGCGACAACAGATGGTTTGCTTTGTTATAACGGAAAAAGTATCACCCGTACCCAGACAGGGTGGCCTCTGACTGAAGAGATACGCTCTGTTACAAAAGGACCGGATGGGGCATTGTGGCTTGGAAGCAAAAAGGATGGCATCGGATGGTTGAAAAACGAGGAGTTTGTACAGTTTGGCATTTCTTCCGGCCTGCCCACTGATGAACTTGATTACGCAACGATTTTCACTGATCAAAAGGGCTATGTCTGGATCGGCACCGCCGCGGGGCTGGTTGTTTCTTCGGAACCCTACCCGACCCCACCTCCGACGATGCGGCCCCACTGGCAGATCGCTGGCTATCCGGAAAACACGGCCGATGGAAAACTCCCCGAATTTCCCTATCAAAGCAGCATCGTCTCTTCTTTTTTCGCCTATACCTTCACCCAGGAACCCACCCTGTATCAGACCCGGATTGTAGAAAAATCACCCGAATGGTCCCAGCCCGTAGAGTCACCCTCCTGGGACACAGGTCCTCTCGCTGCCGGAATCTACACGCTGGAGGTATGCGTCCGGCATGGGACCGGATATGCCTGGAGT
>RDXT01000920.1 GCA_004292985.1 Bacteroidota bacterium | reverse complement strand
CGGTCCATATCGAACCAGCTACGGATATAGGCGGCGAGCGCTTCAGGGGCGATGGCCGCACCATTGAGAATCTCAACCGAAAGGCTGTCTCCGCTATCTGCAATCCGGAACAAAACCAACTGATGGTCAATGACTTCCAATTTGGTGATGCGCCCTTCCGACACGTCAAGCAGGCAGTCGTTGTAGGTGCGGTCGAGAAACCAGCGGCACTCTTCAAAATCAAAGAGCGGCGGTTTGGGGATATGCAGCACAGGGTTCATAGGCTTCGGTCCAGATGGACATAGCCGCCATCCACATGCCACCACTGGCCCGTGATATGGCTGGCGCGGTCGGAGGCGAGAAACAGGACTGCATCTGCGATTTCCTGGGGCGTAGTCATGCGCTGCCCCAGCGGGATCCGCTGCTCGATTTCCTGCTGGCGGCCTTGCGGATCGGGCAGGCGGTCGAGCCACTCGCGGTACATCGGGGTCATCACTTCGGCGGGCAAAATGGCATTTACACGGATGCCGTAGGGCAGCAGTTCCACCGCCCATTCGCGGGTGAGGCCCAGTTGGGCGGCTTTGGCTGCTACGTAGCCGGAGGTGCCTCCCTGCCCGGTGAGCGCCGTTTTCGAACTGATGTTGATGATATTACCCCGGCTGCTTTTGAGGGCCGGAAGGGCAAACTGTGCGAGGGCATAACAGTGGATCAGGTTGGAATGGAACGACTGCGAAAAAGCAGCAATATTGCCATGCTCCAGCCCGACCCCATCATTCAGCCCGGCATTATTTACGAGAACATCAATCCCGCCAAATGCACTAAGGGTTTGATTAACAAGGGATTCGCATTGGGAAACGTCGCTGAGTTCCACCCGGAAAAAGCGGGCCCTTTCGCCCAGTTCTGCGGCTACAGCTTGCCCTTCGGCTTCTCTTCGGCCTGCAATCGCGACATAGCCCCCCTCCTGAATCATGGTCCGGGCAATGGCTGCACCGATCCCGCGCTCGGCCCCTGTGACCAGCATGACCTTGTCCTGAAGTCCGAGGTTCATATCGAGGGCTTCACAAAGTGGCTTGTTTCTCCCAGGCCTTCGATGCCCCATTCCACGCGGTCGCCGGCGGAGAGATAGCGGGGCGGCTTCATACCCAGGCCTACGCCGTGCGGGGTACCGGTCGAGATAATATCGCCGGGCAGCAGGGTCATAAACTGGCTGAGATAACTCACCAGATAGGCCACGCCGAAGATCATTTCAGAGGTGCGGCTTTGTTGTACGGTTTCTCCGTTTACCCGAAGCCACATGGCAAGCTCCTGAGGATCAGCTATTTCATCGCGGGTGGCGAGAAAGGGTCCCAGCGGTGCGAAGGTGTCGCAGCTTTTCCCTTTTACCCACTGACCGCCGCGCTCCAATTGAAATTCGCGCTCGGAATAGTCATTGTGCAGCAGATAGCCCGCCACATAGTCCAGCGCATCGTGCTCCGGTACATAGGTCGCCTTTTTGCCGATGACAATCGCCAGCTCGACCTCCCAGTCGGTTTTGACGCTGCCTCTGGGCAAAATCAGGTCGTCTGCCGGACCGCAGATCGCCGTGGTGGATTTAAAGAAAATGATCGGCTCTTTGGGAGGCTGCGCACCCGACTCGCGGGCATGATCTGCGTAGTTGAGGCCGATGCAGATCAGCTTGGAAGGGCGGCCCAGAGGTGGACCCAGCCGCAGCGTGTCTGAAACTTCGGGCAGGCTGGCCTGGTGACCTGCAAGCCAGGTTTCGAGGCGGCTCAGGCCATCGTTCTGGAAGAATCGCTCATCGAAATCTTCACCAAAAGCGCTCACATCCAGGCGTTTACCTGCTTCTGTGAGAATGCCGGGCTTTTCGTGCCCCGCTTCGCCAAACCGGATAAGTTTCATAGAAAAGGCTCTGAGGTAGGAGTAGTGAAAAAATATCGTTAATCGCTGAGGCGTTCGGTCAGGTCGTCGAGACCCGCCTGCCATTCGGCATATTGAGGGGAATCCTGCCAGAAAATCCGCAGTTCGCAGCCTTCGAAGGTTTTTATTTTTTCTACCACAGCGATGCTTTGCTCTGTGAGTTCCGCAGGCATCATTCTGCCGATCCTCCGCAGATCGGGACGGGGTGCGCGGTCGTCCTCATCCATCCATTCGTCGCGGAAATAGTTTTCTTCCGGATAAGAGTCTGAAGGCTCTCCCAGGCAGGCAGCCACAACTTCAGCCGCAGTGAGGGCCGCCGCCGCTTCTGTGTACCCGATAAAGGTATCATTATCAAGCACTTTGCTAATGGCCGACTGGAGCAGCTCTACCGGTTTTCGGCTTCTGCAGAATTTATCGAGCCAGTCAAAGCCGCTGTCGTCCTGAAATACGCTTACGCCCCATGCTCCCATATTTGCCGGATTGGAAGGTTGATCGCATGCAATTTACCCTTATGCCTCCGTTTGAGCAAATACCTCAGGAGATCGTTTACGCAAAAGATGAAGCGCTGCCAGGGCAAGCACAAACTCGATCCCGATCACAGCTGCCATCGCTCCCGCAATCGAACCATCTATCCACACCGCCAGAAAATACCCGCCGACAGAGGCAAGGATGCCAAACAGCACTGCCAGACCCAGCATCCGGGGCAGACTTTGGGTAAGAAGCCGGGCTGTAGCCGCAGGCCCCACCAGAAAAGCGATGACCAGAATCGCGCCCACCGACTCGAACGAAAGCACCGTCGCCAGCGACACCATACTCATCAGCACATAGTGCCAGAACGCCACCGAAATCCCGCTGGAGGCAGCATATAAAGGGTCAAAGCTGGTGAGTGTCAGGGGTTTATAGGCAAAATAGATCAGCGAAGCCATAACTATCAGCAGCCCACCGAGAATCCAGATGGTGCGCGGCCCCAGCCCAATGCCGCCGAGGCTCCAGGTATCGAG
>RDXT01000919.1 GCA_004292985.1 Bacteroidota bacterium | reverse complement strand
TTCGCCAAATGATTCATCTTCAGGCAAATGCACCTTTTGCTGCTGCACCTGCCAGCCGAGCGCTGTTTTTTCTTCGACCGTCAGGGCGTATAGAGAAAGATGTGGAATGCCAAGCGAAATAGCCCGATCGAGGTTGTTTTGCCAGTCTGCCAGGCTGCGGCCCGGCAGGCCGAAGATCAGGTCGAGACTCAGGTTGTGAAAGCCTGCCGCCTGCGCATCGCGGAGGGCAGCTGTGGCCTGTGCGGCACTGTGGCTGCGGTTCATCCAGCGGAGGTCTTCTTCCTCAAACGACTGCACCCCGATGCTCAGGCGATTGATCCCTGCTTCCTGGAGCTGTTCCAGTTTGCCGGGACTGAGGTCGTCGGGGTTGGCTTCGAGGGTGATTTCGGCATCGGGATGAATGTTCCATTGTGCGAAAATCGCCGCCAGAATACTCCGCAACTCCTTGTCTGTCAGCACACTGGGGGTTCCGCCACCGAAGTAAACCGTTTCAATGACGGTTTCCGGGGCAAAAAAATCTTTCCGCAACTCCAGCTCCCGACAGATCGCTGCGGCCATTTCGCCTCTGCGTTTCATACCCGTAACAAAGTGAAAGTCGCAGTAGGTGCAGGCTTTGCGGCAGAAGGGAATATGGATATAGATGCCAGACATGGGCAGAATATATGATTTATCGGAATGAAAATCAGAAAAACTCGCTACTTTAGCCAAAACGACTCTTGACTACTCTACTTCTGATCCCTGCTTTATGGAAAGTTCAAAAAAGACAAATCTACTTCCGATTCTGATTATCGGGTTGCTGTTTTTTATTTTCGGCTTTGTAACCTGGCTGAATAGCATTCTGATTCCTTTTCTGCAAAAAGCCTGTGAACTTACAGACCAGCAGTCCTATTATGTAGCGACCGCTTTTTTTGCTGCCTATTTTTTTCTTGCACTTCCCTCTTCCTGGATACTCCAGAAAACGGGTACCAAAAATGGAATGTCGATCGGCCTGGCCATCATGGCAGTTGGTTGTCTGGTGTTTATCCCCGCAGCAGGGGCACGCAGTTTTCCTATGTTCCTGTTGGGTCTGTTTATCCAGGGCGCGGGTCTGGCCTTGTTGCAAACGGCTTCCAACCCCTATGTGAGCGTTATCGGCCCTATCGAATCTGCAGCCCGCCGCATCAGCATTATGGGCATTTGTAACAAAGTAGCAGGTATTCTGGGCAATGTTTTGCTGGGGGCGGTACTACTCAAAAACGTAGATGCCATTCAGCAGCAAATCGTTACCTCTGCCGACGAAACGATCAAAACAGGCTTGCTCGATGACCTGGCAAGCCGTGTCGAGATGCCTTACACAGCGCTGGCTATTTTCCTGCTCGCTATGGCGGTAGTCATCAAAATATCCAACTTGCCTGATATCTCGGACCAGCTTACCGACTCAACTGATGGCGATACGGATTTGTCTCGCGGTAAAAAAAGCATCTTCCAGTTTCCGCATCTCTGGCTGGGGGCGCTGACCATTTTTATGTATGTAGGCGCTGAGGTGATGGCAGGCGATCTGATTACGATATATGGCAAAAACTTAGGGTTTTCGACCGATCAGAGCAAGTTTTTTACCTCCTTTGGTCTGATGGGCCTGCTGCTGGGCTATATTGTGAGCATCGTGCTGATCCCCAAATATGTAAAACAGGAAACCTGGCTCACGGTATCTGCCATACTGGGACTGTTGTTTGTTGTTGCTTCTTATTTTGCTACCGGATCGGTTGCTGTCGGCTTTTTGGCTGCGCTTGGTTTTGCAAATGCAGTAATGTGGCCAGCCATTTTCCCGCTGGGTATCCGTGATCTGGGGCGCTTTACAAATGTGGGATCAGCCTTACTTGTGATGGGGATTGCAGGAGGTGCCATTATCCCTCCCTTCTATGGCTGGTTATACGAAAATGCCCACTTGGGCCTGGATTTCAGGTCCGCTTTTTTAGTCATTATGCTGGTCTGCTACGCCTATATTTTATGGTTTGGCCGCATTGGGCATAAGGTTGGCACGCGCTCGTAACAGGTAAAAAGACGAACATTAAGAGGCTTCCTGCGAATTTTTCTTCGGCTTCGGTACAGGAGCTATTTTATTTCTCAGGAAGCCTTTTTAGATTTAGAAAATTCAATCCTTACTCTTTGCCATCATGCCTGAGAACCCAGCTTCTGAAGTAACGGAAGGGGTCCGGGTGAGTGTAAGAACGGAATATCGTGCTTCCGAGTCTTCGCCTGCCGGACGTTTTTATGTATTTGCCTACCATATCGAGATTACAAATGAGTCTTCCGAGGCAGTACAGTTGCTGCACCGGGTATGGCACATTGTCGAATCGGATGGAGAACACAGGCTGGTAGAGGGAGAAGGGGTAGTGGGCCAGCAGCCTTTGATCAGGCCTGGACAAACCTTCGACTATATCAGCGGCTGCCATTTTCACGCACCCATCGGCAAAATGTCGGGGCGCTACCTCATGGAGCGGGGAGAGGAGGCCATCGAGGTCGAGATTCCGCCCTTTGTGATGGTCGCTCCTTTTATGCTGAACTGAAACCTGCAGGAACCCGGCTCAGGGCCGGTCGGGTACAGACAGAATCGCCGCAGGCTGGATCGCACTATGACTGGCGTGATATACCACTTTGCCTTTGCTGATCAGAATTGCCTGGGGAGACTGGTGAGGAACCGCCAGCTCCGAAGCCACAAGATTGGAAACGGGGCGAAAGGCCAGTAAGTCGAGGTAGTGCAGGCCGATCTTTTCCGCAAGCTCATGCGTAGCCATGCCCAGACGCTCGCGCGCGTAAGCTGAAATGCCGCAGGTAACGCTATGCTTAAAAATCAACTGCGGCTGCCCGTGAGACATACGAATGATGTCGGCGAGTTGATCCTCCCGTTCCAAATGTTGCCAG
>RDXT01000918.1 GCA_004292985.1 Bacteroidota bacterium | reverse complement strand
GGATGCTTTCGCGCCTCTTTCCTCCTGATATAAAAGAAAGGGCCTGGATCATGGAGCCAGGATGCAAAGAAGAGGTGCAAGTGCCTGTGTTTGAGCGCGCCTATGACCTGTTTGGAGATGGAAGTATTGTGCTGGTAGAGTTGCCGGGCCATGCTGCCGGACAAATGGGGGCGCTTGTTCAGACGCCGCAGGGACCTGTGCTGCTGGCTGCAGATGCAGCCTGGCACCGCGACAATTTCCGTAAGATGCAGGCCCCTTCGCCCCTCGTGAAAGTATTTATCCACTCCTGGCCTGATCTGATCGCCAGCCTCGAAAAACTGCATGCGTTTTATACCGGAAATCCGGATACGCCCATCATTCCCACCCACTGTGGCGACAGCATCGCCGATTACCTTTCCCAGCAGGAGAAACAGGCGGGTATATGAGGTTTAAGCTGCTGATTGTCAAATATTTCCTGCAACTGCGTTTGCAACGCATCCTCCTTCAGCACAGCCGGAAACTCCCCCTTTGGCAGGGCCGGAAACTGCTTCAGCACCTGGAAAACGTGGCCCGGCGCTCACCCTTTTACCGGGAGATTCAGGAAAAAAAAGAAGCTTTGCCGCTAATGAACAAAAGCAGCTATATGGACGCTTTTGACCAGATCAATATGGCAGGCATCCGCAAGGAAGAGGCGCTGCGGGTGGCGATGGAAGCAGAGCGAAGCCGGGACTTTAGTCCGACCATCGGCAAAATAACAGTGGGATTGTCTTCAGGAACCAGCGGAAACCGGGGCGTATTTCTGGTGTCGGAGGACGAACGCGCCCGCTGGGTAGGGGCGATGCTCGACCGGGTGCTGGGATGGAGTTTTCGCAAGCGACGTCTGGCCTTTTTTCTCCGGGCAAACAGCAATTTGTACGAATCCGGGCGCTCTTCCCTGCTCGAATTTGGTTTTTTTGACCTGCTGCTTCCTATTCAGGTCCATATTGAGCGCCTCAGGAGCTTTCAGCCGCATATTTTGGTGGCACCCGCCTCGGTATTGCTGAAAATCGCAGAAGCCTGCAAAGCCGGAAGTCTGAGCCTCGACTGCCATAAGATCATTTCTGTAGCGGAGGTGCTGGAGGAGGCAGACAAGGCCTATATGGAAGCTATCTGGGGGCAAAAAATTCACCAGGTCTATCAATGCACGGAGGGTTTTCTGGGATATACCTGCGCTGAGGGTACGCTGCACCTAAACGAGGACATGGTCATATTTGAAAAAAAGGAAATTGAAGGCGGGCGTTTTCATCCCGTGATCTACGATTTTACCCGCATGACCCAACCGATGCTGCGCTACGAACTCAACGACCTGCTTCATCCCCGCCCGGACCCTTGTCCCTGTGGCAGTGTGTTTATGGCGATAGACCGGATCGAAGGGCGCAGCGATGATTGTTTTTTAATGGATACGGCTGAGGGTCAACGGATTACCCTGTTTCCGGATGTCCTCAGGCATGTAGTGCTGGGCGCGGACAGCCGTTTTCGTTCCTACCTGATGGAGCAAACTTCAGCGAGTGAGATTCACCTCTGGATAGATGTCGAAGCGCAGCAATTTGAAAGCAGTTGCGAACAGTTGCGCCGCGCCCTCGATGCTTTTTTTCAGGAGCAGCATATCCGCGAAATCCGCTATACCTTTACCCTGGGCCTTCCGGAACTCAAAGACCAGAAGCTCAGGCGCATTAAACGAAGTTATCACGCATGAGAAAAGTCAAAATCACGGGTCTGGGCCTGGGAATACCTGCAAAAAAGGTCTCTTCAGAGGAGCTGGAGGAGAAATATGGGATTCCTGCGGGTTTTTCGGAGAAATATTCCGGGGTAAGCAGCCGTTACTTCGCCGAAACGGAGTCTTGCGCCCAGTTGGGTGCGTTGGCCCTTCACGACGCCATGCGTGATGCCGGAATTACCTGCTCCGACCTCGATCTGCTCATCAGTGCAGCGGGTTCTTACGACCATCCGATCCCGCACCAGTCAGCCCTGCTGAAAAAAGAAATGAACTGGGGCCCCAATACCATCCCCGTATTTGACATAGACGCTACCTGCCTGAGTTTTGTAACGGCCCTCGACGTGGCTACCGACCTGATCGGCAGCGGGCGCTACCGCCGGATAGCGATTGTGAGCAGCGAAATCGCCTCGCGCACCGCCAATCCCCACGCATTTGAGACGTTCACCCTCTTTGGCGACGGGGCCGCTGCAGCCATCATTGAAGCCACAGAGGAAGACTGCGGCATCCTGACTTCCCGCTTCGAAACCTGGGAAGAAGGCGCCCTGCACACGATTTTTCCCGGCGGAGGGCTCAAAAACTTTTACCGCGACCACCCCTACGATCCGGTCTTTTTTTCCTTTCACATGGACGGAATGAAACTCCTGAAACTGGCCCGCAAAACCCTGCCCGCCTTCGTGGAGCACTTGTTCCAGGGCACGGGACTACAGATGGCAGATATGGACCTGATTATTCCGCACCAGGCGAGCAAGGCGGGACTTGCCCTGTTTCGCGCCGATTTCAATCTGCCTGAAAGTCAATTACATAATACCCTCGATACCTTTGGCAATTGTATTGCGGCTTCGATCCCGATTACGCTTTGCGATGCGGTCCGCAAGGGAAGGGTAGAGCGGGGAGATACCCTTTTGCTGATCGGCTCGGCGGCAGGGTTTACGTTGGGGGGGATGGTGCTGAAATATTAGGAGAAATCCGTACCAATTACGTAGCAATACTAACCGTTTGCCCGATACCGGAAGCAGAGGGGTGCTGTCGTACGTAGTTTCGTAGTATGTAAAAGTAATACTTTTATATACAGCCACTTGCCTTAGCCCCCTATCTATATGGCATCACTCAAAGCACCTCGTTTCCAGGAGATCAAAACGCTCTACCAGCAGGAGACACGTACGGTACT
>RDXT01000917.1 GCA_004292985.1 Bacteroidota bacterium | reverse complement strand
GCTCACCACCCAGGGCCTCACGGTCGCTCCGCTTTCTTCCCGCGTGAGCCAGTCGCTCGAAAACCTGCGCAGCTACGACCAGATTCGCCACAAGGTAGCTCCCGGCCAGGATGAAGCCTGGTACTGTACCGACTGCGAAACGGTTTGCCAGCCGGGAGAATAAGGCTCCTTTTTGCCCGATTTGTCGTTTTTGTCTGTTGTCCTGCGCCTGTTTCCGTCATTTTGGCAGAAAAACAGGTATTGGCCAGTTGTTTGCCCCGGACTACCGTACAACAAACTGACAAGGAGACATTAAAAATGAATTTTCAAAATTATACCCTAAAAGCGCAGGAGGCTGTTCAAAAGGCCATTTCCATCGCCAAAGAAAACCGCCAGCAAACCGTGGAAGGTCCTCACCTGCTTCGCTCATTGCTGGAACTTGAAGAAGGCATTGCGCCCTTTATCCTCAAAAAACTGGGTGTAAATCTGGATTTTCTGACCCAGAAAACACAGGAGCAGATTGAAAAAACGCCTAAAGTAACAGGCGCTTCCGGTGGACAGTATTTCTCTAATGAAATGCACGAAACCCTCGAAATGGCCAACCAGGAAGCCGGACGTATGGGCGATGAGTTTGTGAGCCTCGAACACCTGCTGCTGGCCACACTCAAATCAAAAGGCGCTGCCAGCCTGCTGCTGAAGGAGCAGGGCGTTACTGAAAAGAACCTCGAAAAGGTGCTGCAGGAAGTACGCGGCGGCCAGCGCATCACAGACCAGAATCCCGAAGCGAAATACAATGCCCTGCAAAAATATGCCCGTAACCTCAATGAGATGGCCCGCAAAGGCAAACTCGATCCGGTGATCGGACGCGAGGATGAAATCCGGCGGGTGATCCAGATTCTGTCGCGGCGCACCAAAAACAATCCCATCCTGGTGGGCGAACCGGGGGTCGGTAAGACCGCCATCGCCGAAGGGCTGGCCCACCGCATTGTACAGGGTGATGTGCCCGAAAACCTGAAGGCGAAGACAATTTTTTCGCTCGACATGGGTGCGCTGATCGCCGGAGCGAAATTTCGCGGCGAGTTTGAAGAACGCCTCAAAGCGGTGGTCAAAGAGGTGGTCGGTGCCGAAGGAGCCATCATTCTCTTTATAGATGAAATTCACACGCTGGTCGGCGCAGGCAAGGCCGAAGGCGCTATGGACGCAGCCAATATCCTGAAACCTGCCCTGGCACGCGGCGAACTCCGGGCCATCGGCGCGACTACGCTCGATGAATACCAGAAGTACATCGAAAAAGACAAGGCGCTTGAACGGCGTTTTCAGTCTGTGCTGGTCGCAGAGCCGGGCGTGGAGGATACGGTGTCCATTCTGCGCGGCCTCAAAGAGCGCTATGAACTGCACCACGGCGTTCGGATCACCGATTCGGCCATCGTAGCTGCGGCAGAACTTTCGCACCGCTACATTGCCGACCGCTTTTTGCCCGACAAGGCTATTGACCTGATAGATGAGTCCGCCGCACGCCTGCGCATCCAGATGGACTCCATGCCCGAAGAACTCGACGAAGTGGAGCGCAAAATCCGCCACATCGAGATCGAACGCGAGGCCCTCAAGCGGGAAAATGAGCCCAAACGGCTGGCCGAAATCGAAGAGCAACTGGCCAACCTTACCGAAACGCGCAACCGCCTGCGTTCGCACTGGGAAAATGAAAAACGCATCATCGGCCAGATCAGAAGCTTTAAGCAGGAGATTGAAGACCTGAAAGTGGAGGCCGAAGAGGCGGAGCGCAAAGCGGACTTCGGGCGCGTGGCGGAGATTCGCTATGGCCTGCTGGTCTCCCGCGAAAAGGACATTCAGACCCTGAACCAGGAGCTGATTTCCTACCAGGGCGACCTGCGTATGCTCAAGGAAGAGGTTGATGCTGAGGATATTGCGGAAATTATCTCCCGCTGGACAGGTATTCCGGTGGCGAAAATGGTCGAAGGCGAACGCCAGAAACTGCTGCGCCTCGAAGACGAACTGCACAGACGGGTTGTCGGGCAGGAAGAAGCGATTGGCGCGGTTTCCGATGCCATTCGCCGCAACCGGGCAGGTCTCTCCGACCCCAATAAGCCGATTGGCTCTTTTATTTTCCTCGGCTCGACCGGGGTGGGTAAAACAGAGCTTGCCAAGGCCCTGGCGGAGTTTCTCTTCGACGACGAGCGCGCCATGCTGCGCATAGATATGTCTGAGTACCAGGAAAAACACTCTGTGAGCCGCCTCGTGGGCGCGCCTCCCGGATATGTGGGCTACGAAGAGGGCGGGCAGTTGACCGAAGCGGTGCGCCGCAGACCCTACTCCGTGCTGTTGCTCGACGAAATCGAAAAGGCGCACTCCGATGTGTTTAACATCCTGCTTCAGGTGCTCGACGATGGTCGCCTGACCGACAACAAAGGCCGGGTGGTGAATTTCAAAAATACCATCATCATCATGACCTCCAACCTCGGCGCGCACTATATCCGCGAGAAGTTCGAGGAAATGAACAACTCCAACCGCGACGTGCTGATGGTGATGGTCAAAGAACAGGTGCTCGATCTGCTCCGCCAGCAGATGCGACCCGAATTCCTGAACCGGATTGATGAAATCATCGTTTTCTCACCCCTCGGAGAGTCCGAAATGCAGAAGATTACGGCGATCCAGATCGAAGGCCTTGTGCATAAAATGCAGGAAATGGGGGTACGGCTGTCCTTTACAGAGGAAGCGATTCAGCTGATTTCCAGCCTCGGCTTTGATCCGCAATACGGCGCCCGGCCTGTGAAGCGCATCATACAGAAGGAAGTGGTCAATCCGCTTTCGCGCGCGATCCTCGAAGGCAGCATCAGCCGCGACCATGAAATACGGGTCGTAGCCCAGAACGGGATCATTAAATTTTTGCCTGCGGAGGGGTGATCTG
>RDXT01000859.1 GCA_004292985.1 Bacteroidota bacterium | reverse complement strand
CGCGGTGACCTCATCGGCAAAGCGGGAATCGAGCGCAGCCACGACACGACCCTGCGCGGGATCCAGGGGGTGAAAAAAGTGCTTAAAAACGTTAATAACCGCGAAGTAGGCAGCTATGCCAATGGCGCGTTTGACATAAAACCCAGCAAGGGCAAGGACATTATGCTGGGCATAGATACGGACCTCCAGGCTTTTGGCGAGGAGCTGATGCGCAACAAAAAAGGCAGCATCGTGTGCATAGAGCCTTCCACAGGCGAAATCCTGGCCTTCGTAAGCTCGCCTTCGTACGATCCTAATATGCTCACAGGCAGCGAGTTAAAGCGAAACTGGGACGGCCTGCAAAGCGACAGTCTGAAGCCGCTCTACAACCGCCCGCTTCAGGCCCTCTATCCTCCGGGCTCCATTTTTAAACTGGCTGTGGCCCTGGCTGCCCTCAACGAAGGCACCCTTACGCCCGACACCTACTACGGCTGCGGAGGCGGATTTAAGCGCAACAAAGGCAAACCCGGCTGCCGGGGCCACATTTCACCGCTCTCCCTCAACGATGCCATCCAGTTTTCCTGCAACTCCTATTTTGCGGCAACCTATATGGATTTTCTGCAGAATGATAAGTTTACCGACTTTTATGCAGGCTACAATAAATGGTATGAATACATGCGCATCCTCGGTGTGGGGCGCAAGCTGAGTGTGGACCTGCCCTATGAAAAGCCGGGCCTCCTGCCGGCTGCCGATCGCTACGACCGCCAGTATGGCCACGACCGCTGGAAGGCAACCACCATTATCAGCAACGCGATCGGGCAGGGAGAAATCCTGATGACCCCCCTTCAGATGGCCAATATGGTGACCATCATTGCCAATCGGGGCAAATACCTCGAACCGCACTTCGTGCGCGCTGTGCGCGATGAAAATACCTCCAGCTGGACCAAACTGTCCTTCGACACCATTTATACCCGCATCGCTACCCAGCATTTTGAGGTGGTGATAGATGCGATGGAAGAGGTGGTTTCGAGCGGCACGGCCCGCCGGGCGATCATACCGGGAATTGCGGTCTGTGGAAAAACAGGCACCGTGCAAAACCCCCACGGCGAAGACCACGCGGTGTTTATCGGGTTTCCACCCAAAGACACTCCCCGCATTGCTGTGGCGGTGGTCATCGAAAACGCAGGCGGTGGCGGTAGCTGGGCCGCACCCACGGCCAGCCTCATGATGGAAAAATACCTCAACGGTACCGTTACCCGGCAGCCGGAATACGACCGTATTTACAATGCATCCTTTATCAAACGGGGCAGACAGTGACACGCAAATCCTTTGACTTCGACCTGATTACGTTGTCTCTTTTCCTCCTGCTCATGGTCTGGGGATGGATGACAATTTATGCCAATACATCGGCTGGGGGGCACCCTTCGCCCTTCGATATGACTGTTCCCCACGGCAAACAACTCATCTGGATTGGTGTGGCTCTGCTGGTGGGCAGTGTGGTGCTTTCGCTCGACTACCGCTTTATCGAGGCCATCGGCTATATCGCGTATGGGGCGAGTATCGTGCTGCTGCTGCTTACGCTGTTTGTAGGCAAAGAGATCAATGGTGCGAAGGCCTGGCTGATTATCGCCGGGCAGCAGATCCAGCCCGCAGAGTTTGCCAAGCTGTCCACGGCGCTGGCGCTGGCGCAGTTTATGTCGCGGCTCAATTTTTCGATGAAAAACAACCGGGACCTGCTGCTGTCTGCCGCTCTGGTGCTGGTCCCCGCGCTGATAGCGATCCTGCAAAATGATACAGGATCGGCGCTGGTGTTCGGCTCCTTTCTGCTGGTATTTTACCGCGAAGGCCTCTCTGCCCTGATCCCCTTGTTCCTCATCCTGGTGGTAGTGGTGGTGATGCTGACCCTCGGCCTGCAGAATCCCTGGATTGTAACGGGGATTATCCTCGGCATTGGAGCTATTTCCTTTTTGTACTTCTACAACCGCCGCTACTGGTCGCGTATGCTGACGCTGCACCTGCTTGCCTGCGCCCTGTTTATCGGCTTTTCTTTCAGCGCCACGATTCTCGTATCCAAGCTTCAGCTCCACCAGCGAAACCGGATCATGGTGCTGTTTGACCCCAGCATTGACCCGCAGGGGGCCGGTTACAATGTGATTCAGTCTAAAATTGCCATTGGATCGGGGGGTATTTCCGGAAAAGGCTACCTCGACGGCAACTATACCAAGTATAAGTTTGTTCCCAAGCAGGATACAGACTTTATCTACTGTACCATTGGCGAAGAATATGGCTGGATTGGCTCTTCGCTGGTCATTATTGCCTTTTTTGCGCTGATCTGGCGCATTCAGTACCTGGCTGAGAACTCCAAAACCCGCTTTGCCCGGATTTATGGCTACAGCGCGCTGTCTATTCTCGCCTTTCACGTGCTGATTAATGTGGGAATGACCATCGGCCTGATTCCGGTGATCGGGATTCCTCTGCCTTTTTTCAGTTACGGCGGATCTGCGCTGCTTTCCTTCGCCCTCCTGATTTTTATCCTGATCAACCTGTACTCCTACCGCATATCTGTGCTGGGAAGCAAGTCCTGACAGGGTACAGGGAACAGTTTTCAGGGAGCAGAATTGCGGTGGGTGAGCTTGCCGAACCCCCGCCCAAAAGGAACAGTTTTACTTCACAACCACCGACAATTTATCCTGCGAAAGCCCCGCAAAAACGCCGGTGCCTCCCACAATATTCGTATAAACCACTGCGGGCGTACCGAAGGGGCTGAGGTTGGCGATGATAGCTGCGTCGCGGGTTTCGAGGAAGCGGTAATAATCGCGGGTAATGTGGTAAAGGGTCGCCGTGAGGGTGTCACCTACACGGTAATCGTAGTTTGTACCATATAAAATTAAGCCGTCGCTGCCCACAATGTCGTCATTCGTATAAAAATCCTGCTCCACATTGGTATATAACACCGTGTCTAAGGTACCGTCGGGGTTTTCCCTGATTTCTCTGCGGCGCAGTTCGAATACACGGCGGTAATAATTGGCAACTCCCTGAGGATCAGTGATCTGGGTGAGGGTGTAGGCCAGAGAATCCGCATTAAATTTCCAGTCAATTTTGTCCACTTTCACCGGAGTGAGCAGGCGCGTAACGGCAGAGACCTTGCGGCCATCGGGCAGTTCGATATTCAGGGTGAAATCTTCGTTATACACCTCAGGAACGGTCTGGAAAAGTGAGCCATAGATATAGACCGTTTCGCCGATCACCGGCTTGAGGATATTGAGCAGGGCCGTATCGAGGATGCCTGCCGCATCGGCAATGCTGATCTCGATGGGCTGAAGGGTAACGCTTTCGCTGCCATGTTTGATGGTGACGACGGCATCGCGGAGGTATTTCACCTGGATACCATCAAAATAGCCTGCGCTTTCGGTCAGAAACAGAAAATAAGGCTGGCCGGGCTGGAGGTAACTTTCGACCACAATTTTAGGCTCATATTCAGGCAGGTCCAGATCTACTTCTTTCTGGAGGTTGCATCCTGCGAGCAGCAGCACAGCGGCGGTATAGGCAATAAGGGTTTTGAGCGTTCGCATGGTCAGAATTTGAAATTGTAGGTGATAGATGGGATAATGGGGAAGAGGGCCACCTGACGGGCTTTTACATCGGAGATGATGTTGTTTTCATCGAGGATGTTTTCGATGTAAATGAAGTAGGGGTTGCGCCGGTTGTAGGCATTGTAGGCGCTGATGGTCAGGTCAGACTCGCCCCATTTGGGGAAAAAGCGGATGACCATGCCCAGGTCCATGCGGTGGTAGGGCGGCATCCGGAAGCCATTGCGTTCGAGGTAGTCAGGGACTGTGGCCAGACCGCCGCCGCTGGGGAAGTCGGGACCGAACATAAAAAAGCGCCCTGTGGGCAGTGTGGTAGCATTTCCGCTGCGGAATTCCCAGGAACCACTCACGCTCAGGCGGCGGTTAAACTCGTAGATAGCTACCACCACCACATTGTGCCGCTGGTCGTTGCGCGGGAAAAAGGCCTTGCCATTATTGATGTCGTCGCCAAACTGGTAGTCGCCCGTGCGCCAGGTGCCGTCAAACTTGCGCCGCGCCCAGGAAAGGGTGTAGCTGACCCATCCGGTGAGTTTACCCGCTTTTTTTTCTATGTAAAACTCATTTCCATAGGTCCAGCCTTGCCCGAAGACAAACTCCGAGGCCAGGTCTTCATTGACAAAGAGGTTTGCGCCATCGCGGAAGTCTATCTGGTTGTGCAGCCATTTGTAATACACCTCATTGGAAATCAGGTATTTTTCACCCAGGGCAAAAGTTACTCCCAGGGCAAGCTGATCGGAGGCCTGGGGACGCACGCGCCGGGTCGAGGGATACCAGATGTCGGTAGGCAGGGAGGTGGAACTGTTGGCTACCAGGTGCAGGTATTGCACCATGTGGGCGTAGCTCAGCTTGAGAGAGACGTCCTGGCTGAGGCTGTATTTGGCGGCAAAACGCGGTTCGGGATTGCCATAAAAGGCGCTGTCGCTCTGAAAACCGGAGAGGCGAAGGCCCCCGGTGAGGCTCAGGCGCTCATTTACCTCGATATCATCTTCGATATACAGGCCCATTTCGGTAGCGAAATACTCATCTCCCGATTCAAAATTGAAGGTCGAGTCAGAGGAGCCTGCATCTAAACGGCCCACGATAAAGCGGTGGTAGGTGCCCGAAGCGCCGAAATGCACTGTGTGGCGGTTGTTGGGTGTCCAGGTAAAGTCAGTACGCAGTCCGCCATCGGTGATCCGTGATCCCAGGTCGAAAGAGAATATATCGAAGCGGTTGCTGATCACATATTGGTAGTCCGAAAAATGCGCGGAGGTATTGAGAAAAAGCTTGGGAGTGAAAATGTGGTTCCAGCGCAGGGTGGCATTGGAGTTGCCCCAGGCGAAAGAAAAATCGAAGGTTCCGTCCTCAAACTTAAACCGGTCGCGCCCTATATAGCCACTGAGGAACAACTGGTCTTTGTCGCTGATCTCGTAGTTGAGTTTGCCGTTGAGATCGTAGAAAAAGTAGCTGGGAATGGGGTTAAAGTTTTGATTATCAGCCTGTAACTCATTGATCAGGCGGGTAAATACATCCACATAGGTACGTCGGCCGGAGACAATAAAAGAGGCTTTGTCCTTGACAATCGGTCCTTCGAGGGTGAGGCGCGAGGCGATGAGGCCCAGTCCGCCCGATCCGGCAAATTTTTTGCGGTTGCCCTCATTCATTTTTACATCAATCACCGAGGAAAGCCGCCCCCCATATTGCGCCGGAAAGCCACCTTTGTAGAGCTTCACATCCTTTACAGCATCTGCATTAAAGGTCGAAAAGAACCCAAAGAGGTGAGAGGGATTATATACAACGGTATTGTCCAGCAGCACGAGGTTCTGGTCAGGCCCGCCGCCGCGCACATAAATGCCGCTGCTGCCTTCGCTGCCGGAGGTAACGCCCGGCTTGAGTTGCAGTGTTTTGATGATGTCCACTTCACCCAGCAGGGCAGGGATCAGCTTGGCTTCTTTCATCGAAATGCGCTCCACACTCATCTGCGTGGAGTTGAGCTGCTCTTCGTAGGAGTCGGCTTCGATCACCACCTCATCGAGGCTGGCTACCGAAAGTTCTACATCTATCCGCATATCTGCGCTGATAATCAGCGTTTTAGCAGAAGTAGTGTAGCCCGCGTAGATAAAGCGGATCTGCACAGAATCGCTGCCCGCAGGCAGGCTCAGGGAGTAATAACCGTAATCATTGGTATAAGTGCCTTTTCCGAGCGAGGGAGCTACAACAGAGGCGCCGATCAGTGTTTCGCCTGTTTCTGCTTCACGTACCACCCCGCTGAGGGTGACTGTTTTTTGTGCAAAGAGAAAGGATGGCAGGATCAGAGAAAAAAACAGAAGGGTGGAGCGGATTCGCATGCAGGTGAGAGGGTTGGTAGAAAGAAAAAAGCACAAGTAGCAGCGTTTGTTAAACGAAGGGGCGCTTCCTTTTGTTAACGTAAATTCAGGGAAAGTAGGCGGATATATATCAAATGAAAACCTGTGCGCGGAGGCTCAGGGGGCCTTTAGCGGCGAGGTATTCCCCAGTTCCTGATACAGCTGCTCCATGATCACCATGTGGGGAAGCGTAATGATGGAGATAAACACAAACAAAGCGCTCAGCATGGACGGGAAATACGTACTTCCCATGAGCACAGCCAGGCCCGCCAGTGCCAGCAGGGACAGTGGAAGGGTTTGTTTCAGGTAATCTGCGATCGTGTAATCCGGATGGCTCTGCCTGAAAAACTGCACCTGATCTGATACGGAGCTGAGCGCATGCCAGCCGCCGAAAAACAGCGCAAAGCCCATCATCATGGGGGTGCAGAGGTAGAGGGCAGATAAGGTGGCCAGCGTAAGCAGTTCTCCTGTGGTTTCGCGCAGCGAAAGGGTGCCCGACCGGCGCTGCCAGAGGACAAATCCGGTATTGAGGGCGCAGAGCAGGCCCGCAGCGACATAGGCAAGGCTATCGGCAAGGGGGGCTGTTTCGCGGTGTAAAATGCCTGAAATAATCGGACGGGCTTCATCGAAATGCAGCAGAATGGGCATTCCCACAGCAAAAGCGCCCCAGAGAACAGCCCCTGTACGGGCAGCGGGCAGCGTCATTTTGTGTGCAAAAGCCCAGTTGCATTGCCCGAAATGATAGACCGAAAGTGCCAGAAATACAGCCAGCGCGGGCAGGGGAAAAATCCACCAGACAATTCCATAAAGTCCCATGAGGCCAATATACCGGGTATAAAAGCGCAGCCAGTCCCGGCTCCCCCACAGGGGTTTGGCCAGTTTCCGGAAAATGAGGTGGTCGGTCGCGCCGTGGGGCAGTCCGATTCCCAGAATCAGAACAAGGGCGAAGCCCGGACTGATCTGCTGCACAGCCTCCGGAAACAGCAGGGCACTACCTGCCAGCAGGCACCCGCTCAGCATCAAGGCCCGGAACAGGAGAGGATATCGGTTGATCATAGCTTATGTCAATGAAGGGAAGGGGCTGGCGGCGAATGAAACGACCGTTGCGGACCGTAGCGCCGATGGCACGGAAGAAAGGTGCCCAGGGCAGCCGGACCATGATGCGCATTTCCTGCAGGAGATGGGTTTTTTCCTGCAAAAATGCCAGAATCCGGGTCATAGCGTTTCTCCGGAAGAGTTTGCCAAATATGCCTGCTGTTTTTCCGCCTTCGTGGGTAAGCAGGTGCAGCAGGAGCGAGTCGTAGAAGCGAAATCGGGTGCCTGAAACCGGCAAAGCGCTGGGTTGTCCCTGTTTCAGAATGGAGTCTGCATACTGCCGGGCCTGCTCCTGGATGTTCAGAAACGCATAACCTGTGCTGGGTTTTACGGCGCCTCCCCGTGTGCCTGTGCGGAAAATATGGGTCGAAGGATGTGTCGGCAAGGGCAGGTCTGACATGGGAATTACGCCAAACTCCTCTTCAATAATCGAAAAGTCGCTGATTCCCAGGGTATTATGAATGTAGTCTGTCAGGGCCTGATGGTAGGCGTCTTTGTCTAATAAGGCTGCCGAAAAAAGCGTGAATTCCACCAGCGCTTCCTGTTCTGAAAAAGGAAGCACATAGAAAAAGCGTGTATGGCCCGGCTGCGGGCTTCGGAAATCCATCATGGAGGCACGCTCCGGATCGAACTGCGGGGCTGCGGTGCGGATTCGCCAGCCCAGAAAATGCTGGAGCAGGTAGTGATATCCTTTGGGAGCAGGCCCGGGTTCTGTTCCGGATCTGAATCTGCTGTCAAATACCCAGTTTGCGTGGATCGTTTGCCCGTTTACCTGCGCACATGCGCCAGCGGGCGTTTCTCCTACGCTCTGTACTTCGCCTTGCAGGAACTCAAAACAGGGGTTGGATTGTAAGGTCGCCCAGACCTTCCGGTAAAAAACGTCTCCCCGGAGCAGGCGGTAGGAATAGGCGCCGAGGTGGCTGCATACCTCTCCGTTTTCATCGCGAAACGCCAGCCATTTCCACGATTTTTCGCACCAGGCATCGTAAAGGGTCTCTTTATCCGACCAAAAACACCAGGTACGGTCGTTTTTTGCTTTTTTTTCTGTGTCAATGATGAGTATGCGCTTGTCTTTCAGACCCCCCAGGTGCAGGTGGTAGGCCAGACTCAGGTTGGCGCAGCCGCCGCCGACGAGCAGGTAGTCGTAGGTTTTCACATCAGAGTAGTAGAGGGTATTCTATCAAAACAGCCTTCGGGTGCAATTGTTTGAGGGGCCTGTATCTGCGGGAGCGAAGCACAGCTTCGGCGAAGGGACTTTTACATCCGGACAAGACATACTATCTTTGGGAAAGCCGCCTATGAAGTTTCCCGTCGAAATCGGAGTCGCCCCCTTTGTGCTGAGCTTGCACCTGATCTGCGAGACACTGGCCTTTGTGCTGGGCTTCCGCTATTTCGTATTTCTGCGCAACAAGACGACAGACCCTATCCCCCAATCCAACCGCGTGTGGATTATCATCGGGGCCGCATTCGGGGCGTTCTTTTTTTCGAGGCTGGCCGCTGCGCTCGAAGACCCGGTGGCCTGGGCACATTCAACGCATAAACTGCTCTATTTTTATGCAAGCAAAACCATTATCGGAGGCTTATTGGGCGGCCTGATCGGGGTGGAACTGGTCAAAAAAGCGATTGGCGAAAAAAGCTCTTCCGGTGATTTATTTACGTATCCCCTTATTCTGGCCATGATTATCGGGCGGGTTGGCTGTTTTTCCAGCGGCGTGTATGAACCTACGTTTGGCGTCGAGACCCGCTTCCTGACGGGCATGGACCTGGGCGATGGCCTGCTACGGCATCCGGTAGCCCTATATGAAATTGTCTTTTTACTTTTGCTCTGGGCCGGACTGAGGGTAATTGAAAAACGGGTGGCCTTGCAAAGCGGGTATCGTTTTCAGTTGTTTATGATCAGCTACCTGATATTCAGGTTTTTAATCGAATTCATTAAGCCCCGTGTAATTATTTTCGCAGGTATCGGGACCCTTCAGTTTTGCTGTCTGGCCGGATGTCTGTATTATTATAAAACGATTTTTCATCTGCTCACCAACCGCACAAAACTCCTGGCACATGGCTGATACGCGCGACTATATCTACTACGACCATACCCTCAGTCTGTGCAACGAATGCCACCGGCAGATTACGGCTAAAATTCTGTTTGAGGATGGAAAAGTCTATCTGAGCAAAACCTGTCGCCAACACGGCCACCAAAAGGTGCTCATTGCCACAGACATCGCGTACTACAAGCAGATCCGCAACTATAACAAAGCCTCCGAATATCCCCGAAAACCCCACACGGCCACCCAGTATGGCTGCCCCTACGACTGCGGCATCTGCCCGGACCACGAGCAGCACTCCTGCCTGACCCTGATCGAGGTAACCGACCGCTGCAACCTCACCTGCCCGACCTGCTACGCCAGTTCATCCCCCACCCACGGGCGGCACCGGACCCTCGATGAGATCGCTCAGATGCTCGATGCGATTGTGGCCAGCGAAGGCGAGCCAGATGTGGTACAGATTTCGGGCGGCGAACCGACGGTACATCCTGATTTTTTTGAGATTCTGGACCTGGCCAAGGCCCGTCCGATCAAGCACCTGATGGTCAATACCAATGGCATCCGTATTGCAAATGACCTGGCATTTACCCAGCGTTTGGCCTCGTATATGCCTGATTTTGAGGTCTATCTGCAATTCGACTCCTTTAAACCGGAGGCGCTGAAACAATTGCGGGGCAAGGACCTGACAGAGGTGCGTAAAAAGGCCCTGGAGCATCTCAATGCCTGCAATTTGTCCACGACGCTGGTGGTAACCTTGCAAAAGGGGGTAAATGATGATGAGATCGGTGAGATACTCCGCTATGCGCTGGAGCAGCCCTGTGTGCGGGGGGTAACTTTTCAGCCTACCCAGATCAGTGGCCGGCTGGAGCACTTTAATCCGGAGACAGATCGCCTGACCAATACCGAAATCCGGCAGCAGATCCTGGAACAGTGCAATATTTTTGCCCCCAATGACCTGATCCCGGTTCCCTGCAACCCCGATGCCCTCGTGATGGCCTATGCCCTTAAATATCAGGGCAGTGTGATGCCCTTAACCCGCTTCATTGACCCGGAGCTGCTGCTCAATTCCTCTAAAAATACCATCGTGTATGAGCAGGATGAGCAGTTGCACAGCTATGTGATGAAAATGTTCAGCACAGGCAGCCCGGTGGACCAGCTCAACCAGTCGTTTCACCAGTTGCTCTGTTGTCTGCCCAATGTGATAGCCCCGGACCTGAGTTACAGCAACCTTTTTCGCATCATTATCATGAATTTTATGGATGCCTATGACTTTGATGTGCGGGCGATCAAAAAATCATGTGTGCACATTGTCAGCCCCGATGGCAAGATCATTCCGTTTGAAACCATGAACCTGTTTTACCGAGAAGGAATGCAGGATAAACTTGAATCTCTCAGAAAAGAAGC
>RDXT01000916.1 GCA_004292985.1 Bacteroidota bacterium | reverse complement strand
CTCAGTGGGTTAAATGAATATTGCGCGCTGAGTTTCTTCAAAGGCTCTCTGCTTCAGGACGCGCAGGGATTACTTCAAAAACCCGGAGAAAATACGCAGGCAGCCCGCCTGATCCGCTTTACACATCTTGAGGAAATTATAGAAAAAGAGGCCCTGCTGAAAGCCTACATCACTGAGGCCGTCGAAGTGGAAAAAGCGGGCCTGAAAGCGCATTACAAAGACCCCGGAGACTTCGATATTCCGGAAGAATTTCAGGTACAATTAGAAAAAGACCCTGTCTTAAAAGCCGCTTTTGAAGCATTAACACCGGGCCGCCAGAGGGGGTATATCCTGTATTTTTCTGCACCCAAACAATCCCAAACGCGGGCGGCGAGGATTGAAAAATACATTCCGCAGATTCTCAGGGGAATCGGCATCCATGACAGATACAGTTAAGCCCCTTTGCAGCATCCAAAAAATTCACGTATTTGGCCGGAATTCACGTTACGTCCTATACCTGTCTGATAATGAAAAACATTCTCTTTCTTGCATTGCCTCTCTCTTTGCTCTTTGCCTGCCAGGAAAAAAAGCCTGTTGAAACTGCCGCCCCAAGCCCTTCAGCCGACTCCGCAGCGGTAGCGGAAGTCATTCACGGCTTTTACAGCTGGTATGATGGCTTTATCCGAAATGAAAACACACGTATAGACTTTGTCAATGACAAGGGGCCGCATCTGACCTTAGACTCTGCCAAATTTGATGCCTATTACATCCATTTTATACGGACGGGGTTTGTCAGCAGAGAATTTGCACTGAATGAATATGCCTTTTTTCAGAAATGCGAACAGCTCTGGCAAAACGAACCCATAGGCGATGTGCCTTCCTGCCTCGATGCAGATAAATACTTTTGCGCACAGGACTGGGACCTTCAGTTCTGGACACAGTCCCCCGTCCGGATTGCTGCTACGGGAGAAAATCAACTGAAAGCCACCCTTTACGCAAGCGATGCAAACGGGCTTATGGAGCGCAGTTTCGAGCTGAAAAAAGAAGATGGAAAATGGGTCATTGCCGCAGTCGAATGCGACATGGGCGTAAACTGAGGAACTAATATATGGGAGCGGAGGGCTCAGAGAATTGCTTTGCAATTCTCTGAGGAAAACCTATATTCACACACAAAGGCCTCACAATCAATCCTATAACTCCCTTCATATGAAAACCCTTCTCTATGCGTTCCTCCTGCTCTCAGCCACAGCACTGGCAGGCCAGAGCAGCTCCACTCCTGTACCCGTGACGATCTCCGGCACAGAGGTATTTACCCTCCCTGCGACCCAGACGGGCAGCACCTACCACATCCGGGTATATCTGCCGGAGGGATATGCGACGAGCGCCAAAAAATATCCGGTATTATACCTCCTCGACGGCGATCATGCCTTTGCGATGGCTACGGATATTGTGACCTATATGCAATACGGCAAACATATCCCTGAGCTGATCATCGTTTCGCCTGCATATAACGACAAAAGCGGACCGGATCAGGGCGGACTCAACGAGCGGCGGCGCGATTTTTCGCCTTTTAAATGGGATGCTGTGCCCAGCGACCCCGGTGCGGAGGCCTATTATGCTTTTTTCACCGAAACCCTGATTCCCCATATCGAAAAAACCTACCGGACCGACCCTGAGGACCGCACTATCTGGGGATATTCGCGCAGCGGCCTCTTCGTATTGTGGACATTGTTTGAAAAGCCCGGCATTTTTCAGCGATATATCGCCTTAGATACCGGCTTTCACCTCTTCAGCGAACTGGAGGAGCGCTACCACAGCCAGCAGCAGAGCCTTCCGGCGAGTCTGTTTATCGGATATGGCAGCGTAGGAAACGGCAAAAATGACCTTGCATTTATGGAAACCCTCGCCAGCCGGAAATACAAAAAATTCCGCTGCGAATACCTGGCCCTCCAGGGCGGAAAACACCTGATGATCCCCGCCAACGGCCTCGCGCTGGGGCTGGAATTCGTGTTTGGCAATTGAGCGGCGGATTCATTGCCGGGCATATGCTGAGCGAAAGTGCCTGTTTTTCCCTATCTTGCAACAAAAAAGCCCGCTCCCTTATTCCCCCAACAATGAAACACCTCCTCCCTTTTGCCGCCCTGCTTCTCCTGCTCAGCACATTCGGATGCGATCAGCAAAATGACCAGATTATTCCCGGCGGCACAAACGACCCACAAACACAGCAGGCAGAACAGGCGCCACCCGAAGCGCAACAGGCAGAAGTCCCCGCACGAAAACTCATCAGAGAAGGATGGGTAGAATTTGAGACAGAAAACATCGCCACAACCCGGAATACCGTATTTCAGGCCCTGGAGAAATACAAAGGATATGCCTCCTCCGACCAGGAAAACCGCTCGCCGGACCGGACAAGCAACACCCTTGTGCTGCGCGTGCCTTCGGAGCACTTTGATGCCTTTCTGAACGAAGCTACGGCGGGAGTTACGCACTTCGAACGCAAAAACATCCAGGCAAAAGACGTAACAGAAGCCTTTCTGGACATCGAAGCCCGTCTGAAAACCAAAAAAGAACTCGAATCCCGGCTTATGGCCCTGCTCAAACAGGCAAATACGGTTGCTGAGATTCTTGAAATTGAAAAACAGGCAGGAGAACTCCGGGCGGAAATCGAATCGATCGAAGGGAAAATGAACTATCTGCAAAGCCAGATCAGTTTTTCGACGCTCACCCTCACCTTTTACGAACGCCACAGCCAGTCTGTCTCCTTTGGGAACCCATTTTCAAACGCTTTCCGCAACGGCTGGGAAAATGTCATCTGGTTTTTTGTATTTCTGGTAAATCTATGGCCATTTATTCTGATCGGTCTTATGGTTTTAGTTGGACTAAGGTATTTTCGGAAAAAATGAAACCCAAACCTACCCCCCTATCCGATACCGA
>RDXT01000915.1 GCA_004292985.1 Bacteroidota bacterium | reverse complement strand
TGGAATACCATGATTGTGGAATGCTACAAAGACCAGATTAAGGTATGGGTAAACGGCGATCTGGTCAATCACGGATTTGGATGTACCGTCAGCAAGGGGCAGATCGCACTCCAGGCCGAAGGAGCCGAAGTAGAGTTCCGGAAGGTGATGCTGACACCTGTGAAAGGAATATCGGAGTAAGCGGCAGCCCTGCCACAAAGATTGAATATTTGATATATAAAAAAATATTTATATCATAATGTTCATGCGTAAAGGATAGTTTATTACTTTCATGCCATACAAGCAGAGAAAGACCTAAATTATCCTTATGAGTGCGCAGCACCCCTTTCCCATTGTCGGTATTGGCGCCTCCGCGGGTGGCCTCAAAGCCATCGAGGAGATCATGCAGAACCTTCCTGAAGACACAGGAATGGCTTTTATCATCGTTCAGCACCTTTCCCGGCGCTTCAAGAGCCTGATGAAAGAGATCCTGATCAAGGATACGCGGATGGACATCATTCCGGTCGAGGATGGGATGGAGGTGCAGCCCAACTGTGTCTATCTCATGCCTGCGGGTATTAATATGGTGATGCGCAACCGGAAACTTTTTCTCGAAGACCAGAAAGCGGCCGACACGCCCCATTTTGTGGTAGATACATTTCTGCACTCGCTGGGGCGCGATGCACGGGAGCAGAGCATTGGGGTGATTTTGTCGGGCACAGGCAGCGATGGTTCGCGGGGCATCTACTCGATCAAAGAGATGGGCGGAATTGTGATTGTGCAGGAGCCCGACAGCGGCGAGTTTGATGGTATGCCCCTGAGTTCGATCAACACACGCATTGTAGATTTTATTTTACCTCCTGCCGAAATCGCCGAGAAGCTCGTTTTTCTCAGCCGGAATCCGGAGCCGGAATCTCTGCCGGAGCAGGAGGTAGCTGTGCCGGTGAATGAAGATGAGGAAATTCCTGTGGAAGGCAGCGAAACCCTGGCCCTCGTCCTGGACCTGATCCAGCGAAACCACGAGGTGGACTTTAGCTTTTACAAAATAGGCACCATCTCGCGGCGTATCCAGAAACACATGGCTGTGCACGGACTGGACGACATGCGGGACTACCATACCTTTCTGCTCAAGTCGCCCAGCCACATCAACGAGCTGTGGCATGAGCTGCTGATCGGCGTTACGGAGTTTTTCCGCGACCCGGCGGCCTATGAGGCACTGACGCAGACGGTGTTTCCCCAACTGGTCAACGAAGAGCGGAACGGCAAAGAAATCCGGATCTGGTCCTGCGGCTGCTCTACGGGCGAAGAGGTCTATTCGCTGCTGATCGCCCTGATGGAATACGGCGAGCGGACCGGGTACCTCCCGCGCTTTGTGATGCTGGCCACGGACGTAGATGAGCGGGCGCTCAGCCATGCGGGCCGGGGGCGCTACTCCCCTTCCCGGCTCAACAATCTCCCGGAGGTGCTGCTCGACAAGTATTTTGACTACAATGGCGAATCCTACGAGGTCCGGAAAAAGCTGCGCGACCAGGTGATTTTTGCCCGGAATGATGTCACCTCCGACCCTCCCTTTATCAACCTCGATCTGGTGGTCTGCCGCAACCTGCTGATCTATATGCTCCCGCCCGTGCAGCGGAGGATCATGCTCAATTTTCACTTCGGCCTCAAACCCGGAGGATTTATGTGGCTGGGATCGAGCGAGAGTATCGTGGATTTTAAGGCAAATTTTCAGGTGCTGAATGAAAAGTGGAAGATTTTTCAGGCTATCGGCGAAACACCCCGCATGAAGCGCCTGTACCACCTTCAGTCGCAGCCCCGCAAGCCCAAAACCTATCACCCACTCCAGGCGCAGATCCGCGAACCGGAGCCTGAGACCGAAACACAGCTGCGCAAGCCGCAGTTCCAGTATATCCGCCTGCTGCTGCAAAAGTTTTCACCGCCCTGTATTCTCTTCAGCAAAGGCTTTGAGGTGCTGTATATCACGGGTGGCGCAGGCAAATACCTGGCTTTTCCCGATACGGCCTTCGACATGAACATCCTGAGCATGGTCAGCGACTCGATGGTCGTGGTCCTCAGAGATGCGATGCGGCGCTTTGCCAATACCGCAGAAAGAGGCCCCTTCTTGTACCAGGCACAGAGTGTGGCCCCCAGCGGCAACCCGGAGTACCGCGATGTGGTGATCGAAGACCTGGGCGTACACATGGGCCGTCAAGTATATATGGTGCAGTTTATGCAGAATTCCCACCAGCAAAACGGCAACCACCCTGCCACGCTTGTGCACCCGATGCCGGTGGACTCCGACACCTACGACCTGATCCGCTCGCTGCAGGAGGAGCTGAATATCGCCCGGCACGAAGTGCAGGCGGGCCTCGAAGAGCTGGAAACGAACAATGAGGAACTTCAGGCCGCCAATGAAGAGCTGGTCGCCGCCAATGAAGAACTCCAGAGCACCAACGAAGAGCTTCAGTCGGTAAACGAAGAGCTTTATACCGTCAACAGCGAACTTCAGGTGCGCAACCGGGAAATCTCCGAGTCCAAAACCCTGCTCGATAACCTCGTTTCCAATATGGGATCGGGCGTATTGTTCCTCGACAGAGGCCTGAATATCAGGGTTTTCACGCCCGAATTTACCCAGTTTGTCTGGCTCGAAGAAACCGACATCGGTATGCCGATCGCGCGCTTCAGCATGAAGTGGGATTTCACGGACTTTGTGCCCAACCTCCGGAAAATCCTTCTCGACAAACAGAGTACCATCGAGCGTGAGGTCGTGCTGCGGGGTGAAAATGAGTCGCATGTACGGCACTTTCTGGCACGCCTGCGCCCTTTCCTGCGCGAGGGGCAGGTGGACGGGGTGATTGTGTTTCTGATAGAGATTACCGACCGGAAAAAAACCGAAATGGCCCTGCAGGCAGTGGAGCAAAACCAGCGCCTGATC
>RDXT01000858.1 GCA_004292985.1 Bacteroidota bacterium | reverse complement strand
TGAACCTGCCCCAGGATCTGGATCGAGTCTATCAGGCTGCTGCATGCGTTGGTTTGCTGCAGGACATAGACACCCGGCTGTGTGATGGCCAGTTGTGGGCTGCTGTCGTTGCCGGTCCAGAGAAAGGTGCTGCCCAGCTGGGGCTGGAGCGTACCCAGAAAAAGCGTATCGTTGTCGCAGACCCGCGCCTGGTCCGGAAGCAGGTTTCCGGTCAGGCTGTCCTGCACCACGATGGTAACGGTATCCTTTCGCTGCTGAAGACAGGCGTCGGTGATCGTGGCAATATAGGTGGTGGTATTGAGCGGCGTGGCAATGGGACTGGCAATG
This sequence comes from Bacteroidota bacterium, assembly GCA_004292985.1. GTDB lineage: Bacteria > Bacteroidota > Bacteroidia > J057 > J057 > RDXT01. The sequence goes on along the minus strand of RDXT01000858.1, from coordinate 10,140 downwards.
GTGGTACTGCTCAAGCCCGTAGCGGGGGTCCAGCTAAAGGAGTCGCCCGAGCCGACCGATAGTTGCACCGACTCGCCCCGGCAGATCGCGGCATCCTGGAGGTCTTCGGTAAAGGAAATGTAGTCGAGGCAGAAGCGCTGAAGGTTGTTAAAGCCCCCCGTGGCGCTGGTAAATCCCCAAAATACGTTGGGATCTCCATTAAATATCTGACTTACAATGTCTCCGGTATATGACAGGCGCAGGTTGCAGTCTATATATACTTTGAATAAAAAGGAATCGGGGTTCCAGGAAATGCGAAACTTGTGATAGGCGCAGTCTTCGATATTGGCATTGCCGGGGAGGATCGAAACAGGCCCCGCAAGGTTATTGGTGCTTGCGTGGTTTACAACCCCGTTTTTCATGATAGCGATGTGGTCTTCGAAGGGATCATTCTGGTTGGTGTTTTGCCAGGTGTCCATTTCGACGATAAAGGAAGGCACCACTCCCTGCACGCCCAGCCCTTCTCCGGCGATGCCGATGCTGGTGCTGATCGGCTGAAGTACGAAGGCAATCCCATCGGCACCGTCTGCATCCTGACACCCCAGAAAGATGTCACAATACAGTTCGAAAGGTTCGCTGATGTCCACCTTGTTCAGGTACCAGACCGAACCCGCCAGAAAATTATTGGCGCTGGTAAGCTGGTAGCAGTTGGTGCCGATATTGGCCGCGGAACCATTGGTTACATATTGGGTGCGGGCGGGCAGCGCCCAAAGCAGCAGACCCAATGCGAAAAAGCCGTAGCGTAAAATAGTCTTCAACATATATCGAATATACAAGGAAAATCTGTCTCACCCTTCTCCGCCTTAATCAGGAAAAATGCGTTATTTGCCAGCGCAATCCCAATTTCACACTAATTTATTGAATATGAAGCGATTAAGCCAGATTCTGTTGCTTTCACTTCTCATGTTCTTTTCGCTGCGGATTTTTGCGCAAACGACGGAGATAGACACCGCCCTCGCCAACTCCTTCAGCCTCTTCGGGCCGGATGAAGCGCTGCGTCTCGACCTGTCTTTTAATTACAAACAACTCATTAAGGACAAATATAAAGACGAGTACCAGGAAGCGAGCCTCACGGTGTATCTCAATGACAGCACACCCGTTACCGAGACCATCCGGATCAAAGCCCGTGGAAATTTCCGCCGCAGCTACTGCTCCTTTCCTCCGCTGATGCTCAACTTCAAGCAGGCAGACTTTCACCCCAAAGACCTGCAAGACCTCGAAAAACTCAAACTCGTTACCCTTTGCCGCAACCAGAGCTCCTACCAGCAGTACATTTTCAGCGAGTACCTCTCATATAAGCTCTACAACATCCTCACCCCCCTCAGCTTCCGGGTGCGGCTGGTACACATCAACCTGATTGACCTGACCGGAAAGGTCGAAACCCAGGCCCAGTACGGATTTTTGATTGAAGAAGTGGAAGACGTGGCTGCCCGCGCCGCCTGTTTTGAGCTGAAGCCTGAGTATGTGCCCGTCAGCCAGCTCGACCGCCAGCAGACCACTCTCATGGCCGTGTTTGAATACATGATCGGCAATACCGACTGGAACATCAGCAACCGCCACAATGTGCGCATCCTGAAACCGACCGACCCCAACGACACCCGCATTTACCCTGTGCCCTATGATTTTGACTATTCGGGACTGGTAAATGCCTATTATGCCATTCCCGACCCGCTGCTGGGCATCGAGTCAGTGCGGCAGCGGATGTTTGTGCTCTGCCGCAGGCAGGAAGACCTCTTTCCGGTCATTACGCAGTTTATCGAAAAAGAAGCCGAAATCCGCCGGGTGTATGAGAAATTTCCGCTGATAGACGAGCGCACCCGCCGCGAAGCCCTGGCCTACCTCGATGAATTCTACAAAAACATCCGCATCCCTTCCATTGTCAAACAGGAGATGGCAGACAGATGTACCAAATAAGAAGCGATTGGTATTTCCAAACCCTTTCCTTAATTTTGCGCGTCTTTCGATATACCTTTTTCCAATGGCAACGACATCAGATCTGAAATCCGGCGTATTTATCCGTTTTGAAAACGAACTTGTGCAGGTAGTTGAAGTAGAGCACCGCACCCCGGGCAACCTTCGCGCGTTTTACCAGGCAAAAATGCGCAACGTAAAATCCGGACGACTGGTCGAGTACCGCTTCCGCTCCGGCGAGGCTGTCGAGCTGGTTCGCGTCGAAATCCGTGAGCTTCAGTACCTCTACAAAGACGGCGACGACATCATTTGCATGGATCCGGAAACCTATGACCAGATTCCGGTAAATGAAATCCTCTTTGGCGATGGCGCCGGCTTCCTGAAAGAAGGAATGACGGTAACCCTGAGCTTCGAAGAAGACAATGTTCTCTCCGCCCTGCCTCCTACCTTTGTCGAACTCGAAGTTACCTACTCCGAGCCGGGCATGAAAGGCGATACGGTTAACAACGTGCTCAAGCCTGCGACCCTCGAAACCGGTGCGCAGATTAAAGTGCCGCTGTTTGTGAACATGGGCGACAAAATCCGTATCGACACCCGCACCCGCGAATACGTGGAGCGCGTTAAAAAATAATCCTATGATCGGGAAATTCTCCAGGGTAGCTGTGATCGGCTCCGGAACAATGGGCAATGGCATTGCGCATGTATTCGCTCAAAGCGGCTACCAGGTGAATCTCATAGATATGTCTGAGGCGGCCCTGACACGGGCGCTTCAGACCATCTCCGGCAATATGGACCGGCAGATCAAAAAAGGTACGCTTACCGAAGCAGATAAGGCTGCTGCGCTGGCGCGCCTGATCCCTTCCTCAGACCTCGCCGCCGGAGTGGCCGACCGCGACATCATTGTCGAGGCCGTGTCCGAAAATCCGGACATCAAGCTGAAACTCTTCCGCGACCTCGATGCGCAGGCGCCTGCGCACGCGATTCTCGCTTCCAATACCTCTTCGATCTCGATCACACGGATCGCCGCCGCCACCAAACGAAGCGCGCAGGTGATCGGCATGCACTTTATGAATCCGGTGCCGGTGATGAAACTCGTAGAGGTGATTTCCGGCTACGACACCAGCGCCGAAACCCGCGAGGCTGTGCTGGAACTGAGCCGCGACCTGGGCAAAACGCCCGTTCCCGCCAACGACTACCCCGGCTTCGTCGCCAACCGCATCCTGATGCCCATGATCAATGAGGCCATTTATGCGCATTATGAAGGCGTTGCGGGCATAGAGGAGATCGATACCATCATGAAGCTGGGCATGGCTCACCCGATGGGTCCCCTCGAACTCGCCGACTTTATCGGTCTCGACGTCTGCCTCGCCATCCTTCAGGTGCTGCACGAAGGCTTTGGCAATCCCAAGTATGCTCCCTGCCCCCTGCTGCGCAATATGGTTACCGCCGGGCATCTGGGCAGAAAATCCGGCAAGGGATTTTACAGCTATTAATTAATAACGCTTGTGTATGTCCTCCAGCACCTCCTGCATCGCCATCCGGATGCGGGAGACAGGCAGGTCATAATGATTGTGCATAAAGCTGAATATCAGCACCTTACCGCTTTTCGTTACGATATAGCCGCTGAGGTTGTGGTTATTGGATAAGGTGCCCGTTTTGGCAAATACATACGGGCCTTTTTCGCTACCATACCATTTGGCGATGGTACCCGAAACACCCCCCGCAGGCAGCAAGGCAAACAATCTTTCGCGGGGCACTTCCTTGTACAGGCGGTTCAGCAGGAAAATCAGGTCGCGGGGGCTAAACAGATTGTAGCGCGAAAGCCCAGATCCGTCCACCCACACAGGCTTGTCCGGCAGGCCCGAAAGCAGCGAATCCAGCACCCAGTGAATCACCGAGTCGGGACTGATGCCTTTTTCCCGCGCAGCCATCACCAGAATCTGCTCGGCAAAAAAATTGTCGCTCACCTGAAGCATCGGCTGGTACAGGCTGTCGGCATGCAGGGAATAATGGCGGCGGTCGAGCAAGCTGTCGGCAAAAGCGGGCAGCAGGTGTACAGTTCTTCCAAGGCTGTCGGAAAGCAGCGCCGCCGCAGTGGCATAGCTCCAGTGATAGGGTATATCTGCCTGATAATCAGTGGTATCTGCAAGCGAATTGAGGTAAAAGCGATTGTCCCAGGGCAAACGGCGGATGCGTCCTTTTTCTGCCGGAAGGGTAGGGTCGGCGATCAGTGCAGACTGAAAATAAGCGGGCGACAGGCGGGCGACGCTTTCATTTGCAGGAATCTGCACCCGCACAAAATTGCCATGCACAGGCAGGGGCGAACGCTCGCAGGAGTAGGACTCGTTGTAGTCGTCCCAGGACCATCCGTAGCCAAGGGCTTCATAGTCAGCTTTTTGCGGAACGAGAAATAGCTTTTCACTGCGCGAACGAAGAAATGCCAGGGTACTGCCGCTCAGGTCCGGATGCATCAGCGAAGGGTCGCCCGTACCTGCAAAGATGAGCGAATCGCCGCGCAGGGTATATCTGAGTCCGGGAATCGAATCGCCTAAGAGATGCAGCCCGGCGTACAAACTGAACAGTTTTGTGTTCGAAGCAGGCGTAAAGTAGCGCCGGGAATTGTGTTCATAGATCATGCGCCGCGTCGCCGGGTCATAGAGGGCGAAGCCCACAAAGTGGTGCCGGAAAGCCGTATCATTCAGCACATGGCTCTGAAAAATCGCTTTAATGGATTCGACACTTTGCGCCTTGCTCTCGCGGGGGTATGCTATCAGGAGGGCCAGCACAAGCCACAGGATATTTCGCATCTTACTTCAGTTCCTCGTCCATTCTGGCCATAAACTCCGCCTCCTTGATACTCAGGATTTTCCATGCGCGAAAGGAAAGCCATGCCGAAAGGCTCATACCGATCGTTACAGCCGCAATCGCTCCGAGGCGGTCGGGCCAGTGGCGCAGGGGTGTATTGGGCAACAGCAGCCAGAGGTCGGCGGCGATCAGTATGCCGATGCTGTTAAACGTCCAGGTCCGGCAGAGGCGGATGCGCATTTTGCCATATTCCAGCAGCCCGCGCAGAGCGTCGGACTTGAGGTAGATGCGGGTACGCGCCCGGAAATAGCCCTCGCGGGTCAGAAAAGAGGGGCTTTGGAAATTCTCTTTGAAGACCCGGTCAAAAAAATTGTCCACCAGCCGGTCAATCACCGCGCCGATGACATAAATAAAGGGAGACAGCAGCACAAAAATGCCACCCTGCTTGATGGCATCCAGGGGTAGCCATCCGTGCCCGGTGAAGGCCAGGATCAGCAACACAATCCAAAGCGAAGCGCCCGCTCCGGCAGTGATAAGTTCGATAACATAGCCAGCGACAGGCATCAGCAGCAGGAGTTACATGCCCAGAGAGTGCCCCCGGCAGGAATCGAACCTGCATCTAAAGTTTAGGAAACTCCTATTCTATCCATTGAACTACGGCGGCCTGAGGCTGCAAAGTAAATAAAGACCGCCTGATTATGCAATAATGCCTTGCGATTCGCCGATCAATTGCCGGCCAGCGAACCCAAAGGCTCTGTAATGCCCATGGACTTCACCGTTAGTACCTTGGACAGCTCCGGGAAATTCCCGGCGACGGTAACATAAAACGTGCTGTTGCCCGTGCGCTGGGGAGTATAGTAGATGCGGAGGCGGGCCTTGCCATTGACAGGGATTTCATCGGGGCGCTCTATGCGTACCCCTTTTGCGCAGGTGGACGCCACTCCGGTGATCCGAAGAGCACTTGCGCCGTTGTTGTAGAGCCAGAACTCTACTACATACTCTTCTCCGACCAGCACGGGGCCCAGGTGGCGGGTTTCCCGGTCGGAGGAAATGTCGGCCATGCGAACGACTGGCGCGCTGGCTGCGGGGCGTGGATTGAGGCCCGCCCAGAGGATTTCCCTGGGGGACTGGCAATAGGCGGTAAGGGAGATACAAAGAACTGCAAGGAGCAGAAAAACACGGCTGTGGCTCATCGGAGGGGAAAATGATTCATTTCAAATGCCAGATAATCTCACTACGCGTACATTTTTACAGGGTGCGCTATCACCCCACAGAGATCGTAACAAATAATGTGCTACATCTTTTCGCCAACAGAAAAATCAAGTGGTGAACTTTTCGTGAGGCGTTAAGTTACACATCCGATATTACACAAAAACACAGCACAGGCCCGCTTTGGCTGCGTCTTCGGTTAATATAAATGTTTGTTCGGAACAAAAACATTTCTGAGCGTGAAATAACGCTTAGACAAAATACAGGTAAATTAATTTCATCAACTATTCAAACAAATAATAGCTATTCCGGGGGTCAAAGGATTGTTTTGTTATGATATTTGACCATGTGCGAATAGCCACCTCCGTAAAGCAGGTGCATGTGCGGAAGAAAGAAAGGACATGGCTACGCGGGCCTTGCTTCAAACTTCATACACGTAACTGAACAATCCACAAGCAGGAGAATCCAGCTAAGTGACTCATTGTTAATGAATTCTTAACACTGGGATGTAAGATAAAAAGGGAGAATAGCGTTAATTTCGTCTCAACACATCTTGCTACCTTTTTTGCTCTTCACTTTTCCATATACGCCCATGATGCGCCGGGACCCTGACGAAAGGCTTCGGCCTGACGGTATTTTTATGTCTAAACCCACCCACTGGTTCTTTTCACCTCTTTGATAACCTAAACGAACACTTTATGAAACTGAGATTTTTACTTTTGTTGATTACACTTCTGTCTGCGTGGCAGATCGGGACTGCGCAAACTGCCCTTTTGGATGACTTCACGCGCGCTAACTCCAACACAGTCGGCAATGGCTGGACCGAAACCGAAACGGTTGCAGCTGGTGCACAAATTGCTACTAACAGGCTGCAATTAGGTTCAGCCACCGCCGGACGCGAGTGGGTATATAGAGACCTGAGTGCAAATTATACGACAGATGGCATTACCACCAGCGCTTCAACACTTACATGGGCCTTCAACTTCCGCCACACAAGAACTGACCCCAGCGGTTTTGATGCCAGCAATTATGGAGCGGCATTCATCCTTGGCGCTACTACTACTACTATTACAACAGGTGCAGGTAATGGATATGCAGTTGTAGTAGGACAAAGTGGGGCAACCGACCCTATCCGTCTGGTAAGATTCACGACGGGACTTAATGCCAGTGCAGATGCCACCAACATTATTAGCGGGGGCGACTATGGTACAGATTATTTTAGCGTAAGGGTAACCTTTGACCCTGCAAATGACCAGTGGAGTCTCTATGTAGAGACTAATGCCGTTGCATTCCCTCAGGCTGACCCAAGGAATACTGCAACTCAGATCGGCGTAGCTACAATAGATGCCACATATACTGCTGTTGGCAGCAACCTTAGGTATATGGGACCTTTCTGGAACCATGCCACAGGAGCTACTGACAATGCCGTATTTGATGATATATATGCTCCTAACATCTCTGCTCCTGCAACCTGCGCTATCTCTGCCATCACCGTTGCAAACGCTACTGCCTGCAACAACGCTGGTACCATCCCTAATGCAACCGACGACTATTTCACAGGCGATGTAACCGTCACTTTCGCCAACAAACCCGCTACCGGCAACCTCGTACTCACAGGTGATGTAACAGGCGGACCTTACACCGTGGCCGTTGGAAGCACTACCACCGGTACCACGCATACCTTCACGGGCGTACAAATGCTTGCCGACGGCACACCTGTTTCTCTGACTGCGGCCTTCTCCGATGATGCCCTCTGCACCTTCACCAACGCGACCGCCAACGCAGCCGTTGCAAGCTGCTCTGCAGCTCCTACCGTAGGGTTTAACTCGAATGGAAGCGGCGCGCTCGAAATCGCAGGCACCCATACCGTGCAGGTTTCTATGAACACTGCTCCTGTAGCGGATGTGCAGGTTACAATCACAGACCTGGGTACAGGCACCGCAGCGACCCCTGCCGACTATACCTACGCCACGACTGTATTTACCTTCACCCCTGCGGAGACTTACCCAAACACAAAGATTGTTACCCTAACCATTGTAAATGATGGACCGCTGGTTGACAACAACGAAACGGTGAATCTCAGTCTGGCAATCACGACAGGTACTGCTACCCTCGGCACTGCTGCCCACACCGTTAACATTCTGGAACTGGAAGAAGGCCTGATCGTGAATGAGTTCTCCAATGGCCCCAGCGGCAATAAAGAATGGGTAGAATTTCTCGTGGTAGGTGCACCCGGCACTACCGTGGACATCCGTGGATGGGCTTTCGATGACAACAATGGTAACTTCTCGGGCGGCGCAGGCTCTCAGTTGGGTATCGCATCTGGCTATATTGCTTTCGAAAACAACTGTACCTGGGAAAAAGTACCCGCAGGTTCGCTGATTGTGTTCTACAACGCAGACGATCCGAACCCCAACATTCCTGCGGCTGACCCGACAGATGCCAATTTCGACTTTTTGTACGTCATTCCGATCACCGTTGACTTTGGCACTTGCACGACACCGGCAGCGAATGATTATTTCGACGCTAATGCAACCTCTCCCAGCACCACCTCCAACGCATATCCCGCTGTAACCCAGGATCCCTGCTGGGGCCTGATCGGCTTTCGCAACGGAGGTGATGCAGTACAGCTGCTGCGCCCTGACCGAACCTTTTACCAGGGTATTTCATGGGGAACAGAAGGTGCCACTGGCGACTGCGCCCCCTGCGCACTTACTCAGGCGAACCATCCACAGTTTGCCACCTACGGAGCCAATGCACTCTACTTCACAGAAGCAGGCAATTTCACCTATTCATTTACCAATGAAGCAAGCAGCGATTTTAACAACAAACTTAACTGGTTAGCGCTCGATGCCTCTGTTGCAGGAAATGAAACCCCTGGTGTTGGTAACAGCGTAGCAAACACCAACTTCATCAATGCGCTGCGCGGCACCTACATCCCTGCCGACAACAACTCGACCTATACCTGTAACCTGCGCGAGTTCGAAGAGCGTATCTATTTTAATGCAGATGACGAGATCATCCTCTATATCGCCAACGCTTCTGCTACTGACCACGGCCCGACAACAGCTACCGTAACCCTCGGCGGCGGAACTGTTACCAATGCCAACCTGACCAATACTACGGTGTTTGCCGATCCTACCTGGACCGTGGAAGTAAGTAATGAAGGCACTCCAAGCTACCTGATCCGCTTCTACGTAACCGATGCCCAACTGAGCGAGCTGACCACCGCTGTAAACACCCAGTTTGGTACGGCATTTACGATTGCAGACATAAAACCCCGTGTGCGCGTATTTAAAGCTCCAGGTCTTGGCCTTAACCCCAAAACCGCCCCTGACAACACCGACATCCTGATCGAAGTTCCTGCCGTAGGCACCTACAACGGCTACACCACATTCGCCGCCAATTACCTCGGATTCTCCACCTTCGTACTGGGTGTTCCTGAAAACGTGCTTCCGGTAGAATACCTCTCTTTCAGCGCCAATGCCCGCAAAGAAGACGTCCTGCTCACATGGAGCACCGCTCAGGAAGAAAACAACGAGCGTTTTGACATCGAGCGCAGCTTCAATGGTCAGACCTACGAAGTGATCGGCACGGTATCCGGTGCAGGAAGCAGTTCCCTGCCCCAGCAATATAGCTTCGTTGACGCTCAGCCTCGCACGGGCATCAACTACTACCGCCTGCGTCAGGTGGACTTCAACGGCAACTCCGACCTCAGCGATGTAGAAGAAGTGCGTTTCGCCGCCGACAAGCAACTGACGATCCTGGCTGCATGGCCAAACCCAACCAGCGGCGACCTGAACCTGCAACTGAACATGCCACAGGCTGGCAACGCTGCCCTTACCCTGTACAACATCCAGGGCCAGGCTGTGCAATCGCAGACCCTTTCACTGGATGCAGGTATCCAGGAGACTGCCATCACACTCCAGCGCCTGCCCGCAGGCCTCTACCTCTATCGCCTGACCCTGAACGGACAGGTGGTGGAAGGGAAGATTGTGCGGAACTGATTGTATTAAACACTCTTTGTATAAAAAAATCCCCGGCTGGAAGGCCGGGGATTTTTTTGTGGGGGGTCATTGCGGTGTCGCGCTTCGATACGCCTCGAAGACTCGGCTACTCAGCGTGACACCGGGGTCTAACTGTCATCCTGAGTAGGTCCATAGGACCGTATCGAAG